>JANJXE010000274.1 GCA_024709185.1 Paludibacter sp. | reverse complement strand
GTTTTTGCTGAAGGATTCACGCTCAGAGTATAAATACCCTTGCTTTCGGTAGCACGGGTATAAGTACCTACAATAATCCGGTAATTTTGCGAATACATAATGCTCACCATTGTGATGCATGTAAAGAGAATGAGAAGATGTTTCATGGTAGTATTATTTTATTTTCCACATACAAAAGCTGAAACTCCTTACCATCGAAAGCCCCGTAGGAAAACAGGCTTACAAAATCTCCCAGGATAATCATTTCTGCATTGTATTTCAGCCGTAGTTTTAAATCCACGTGCCGGTGTCCAAACACCAGATAATCCACTTTTTGTTTTTCGATAAATTCTTTGGCATAAAGTACAAGCCGTTCATTTTCTTCACCCTGAAAAGAATTTGGTTTCATGAGCAAGCGATTTTGGCGCGACCATGTATATCCCAGATATTGACCTATTGAAGGAGGAATAAGCGCAAATAATCGTTGTGCAAATTGGCTGTGAAAAACCTTTCGTAAGATTTTGAAACCATTATCTCCTGTTGCAAGTCCATCGCCATGCGCTAAATAAAAGGTTTTGCCATAGAGCTCAACCAGTTCAGGTTGATAATGCACCTTCATCCCCAGTTCTTTCTCGAAATAGCCAAAGGTCCACAAATCATGGTTTCCAATGAAAAAATGCACTTCAATACCCGCGTCGGTGAGTTCGGTGATTTTTCCGAACAGGCGGGCAAATCCTTTGGGAACAACGGTTTTATACTCGAACCAGAAGTCAAAGATATCCCCCATCAGGTAGATGGCTGTAGCGTCTTTTTTCATGGAATCGAGCAGGCGAACCACTTTCATTTCGTGATCACGCTTATCGGGAATTAGCAGGGAACCCAGGTGGGCATCGGAAAGGAAGTAAATCATCGAAAAGTGTTTATTTTACAGAAAACCAAGTTCCAGTTGAGCTTCTTCCGACATCATAGTGCGATCCCACGCCGGTTCAAAAACGATATTAACATCCACTGTTTCAACACCTTCAACACTTCCCGTTTTCATACGCACATCTTCAACAATAAAATCAACCGCAGGGCAATTGGGTGCGGTAAGGGTCATGTCAATCTCCAAATGACCTTTATCATCCAGTTCGATCTTATAAATCAGTCCGAGGTCAAATATATTCACAGGAATTTCGGGATCGTAAACCGTACGTAACATTTTAACGATCTTCTCTTCCATACTCAAAAATTCATTGTTTTCATCCATAGTGTGTCAAATTGTAAATTTGTTAGACAAACAATTCAAAAGGTAAATTAGTTTACGTTATGAACCAATAAACTATCAAATTCGGGAAGTGAGGCCGCCAGTTTTCCATTAATCAATACAGCAGTATCCACTTTTGCCTTCAGGCTTAGTTTCATATCGCTTTTACGGAAAATAGCCTGATGAAAAACGTATTTCGGGCCTTCTTTCAGTACTTTCAATTTCACAATGAATAAATCGCCGGGTCGTAGAGGTGTTTTAAAAGCCATTTCGATACGGGCTACCACCGCATCAATACCTCTGTTGTGCAATTCAGCAAAACTCACATTGTTGGCAATAAGAAATTCATGACGTGCATGCTCCAGGTAGTTCTGGTAACAAGAGTTATTTACAATCCCTTGAATATCACATTCATAATCTCGCACTTTCATTTCGAGTTCGTAGGAATAGCCTTCGTGTATCATACTTTACGTATTAATGTTAAACCATCGCGAAGAGGTAGAATTACTTTTTGCACCCTTGTGTCTTTCGCGAGTTGTTGGTTAAATATTTTAATTGATTCCGTTTGTTCATCGTTTGTATCCTTGTCGGATAGCACTTTGCCATCCCAAAGAGTATTGTCGGCCAGGATAAAACCACCCTTACGGAGGTTGGGCAAGACAAACTCAAGGTAGTCGCAGTATTCGCGCTTATCAGCATCAATAAACACCAGGTCGAAAAGTTCATTCAGCGTAGGAATCAATTCCATGGCATCGCCAATATGCACCCTGATTTTATCCGCAAAAGGCGATAAAGCGATATTCGCATGTATCATTTCCTCCAGTTCATCATCGGCTTCCAATGTGTGTAAAACACCATTTTCGGTTAGCCCTTCTGCCAGGCACAAAGCTGAATAGCCGGTAAAAGTGCCAATTTCAAGAATGCGGGTAGGTTGAATCATTTTTGAAAGCATCGCGAGTACACGGCCTTGCAAGTGACCGGAAAGCATACGCGGATTCAGCACTTTCAAATGTGTTTTCCGATTGATAATGGCCAGGTAGTCGGGTTCCGGATCGCTGTGAACTGCCAGATAATCTTCGAGTTGCATCTTTAATAATATTTTAGTGATGACAAATCCGGTTCGTTAAACACCTCCTGTGCCAGTTCCTGCAATTGAAGAGCTGTAACCGACATAATATGCTCTTTCACTACCGCAATAGAATCCGCTTTTTCGTACCGGAGTATACTTTTACCCAGTCCTGTAGCAGCATTTTCCTTTTGTTCCATTCCTATAGCCATTTGTCCCAGTAATTGGTACTTGTATTTATTCAACACTGAATCAGTGATTTGTTCCTCACGCAATTTGCGAAGTTCCTGCATAACCAATCGTTCGCATTTTTTGAAATTAGCAGCATCGGTTCCAAAGTAAACCGTCCACATACCAGTATCGGTCATCGGTTGAAACATCGAATCAACATTATACACCAGTCCGTGCTTTTCGCGCAACGAAAGGTTTAACCTACTATTCATTCCCGGTCCGCCCAGAATATTGTTCAACAGGTACATGGTCATGCGTTTGGGATCCTGCAGGCTGACAGCCCTGTTACCCAGCATAAAGTGCACCTGATAGGTATCGCGTTTACTCTCCTTTTGAGCCGGCAAATAGGCAGCAGGCGTCAGTCGTTTATCGGGAGCGGCAGTTAAAAAGGAAGGCTGAAGATAACGCTCAGCCATTTTCATCAGTTTTTTCTCTGAAACAGCACCCAACACATAGAATACCATGCGTTTGGGATCATAATTCCGGCTCACGAAACCGGATAAATTAGTGGAGTCGTAGGACTGCAACAGCTCAGGCGTGCCAAGGATTGTATGACCAAGAGGAGCATCAAAAATCAACTCTTCAAACTCATCGTAAATCAATTCCGAAGGGCTATCGTTGTACGATTGAATTTCATCGAGAATTATCACTCTTTCCTTTTCAAGTTCTTTTTCAGGAAAGGTTGAATGAAAAACGATATCCCCAATCAGGTCAATGGCTTTCTCCATGTGTTCGTTCAACACAGCAGCATATACCACTGTTTCTTCTTTGGAGGTATAGGCATTTAGTTCACCACCCACATTTTCAAGGCGATTGATGATATGCCCCGACCGGCGCTTTTGTGTACCTTTGAACAACAGGTGCTCGACAAAATGAGCCAACCCGTGTTCGTGAGGTCTTTCATCCCGCGAGCCGGTATCGATGACCATACCACAGTAGCACACCGGAATGGGCTCTTGTTTATGAACAATTCGCAATCCGCCCGAAAGCGTGTATATAGTATATTCCATGTAGAGAGTTACGTATAAACTTAGAAACGGCCGCAAAAGTACAAAAAAATAGACTAAGATTAAAACCACTATAAACAAGGCTCAAAAACAAAGAAAAACAAACGGCCGGATTTGTATATAGGCAATTTTTAATATCTTTGCAACCAAAACAAAAATTTAAATATTATGGAAGAACTAAATGCAATTGTACAGCAGGTGGTACAGGTATCACCTATTATGAAAGTATTCAGAATCGCTCCCGTTGGTTGGGAATTACCTGATTTTAAGCCAGGTCAGTTTGTCGGAATTGGTTTACCTCCTACTGCTCCCAAGTGTGCAGAGGCTACTGAAGAACCTGTTGAACCGGCACCTGACAAATTAATCAAGCGTGCATATTCAATTGCTTCTTCCAATTTATCCAAGGATTACATCGAATTTTACATCACCCTGGTACATTCGGGAGCACTTACTCCACGTTTGTTTAACCTGCAAATTGGTGATAAAATCTGGATGGGTCAGAAATTCGTGGGTATGTTTACCCTGGATCAGGTAGATGAAAATCAGAACATTATATTAATTGGAACTGGTACCGGCGTTGCTCCTTATATGAGTATGCTTCGTTCGGATGCATTGCGTCGCAAGGGACGTATTCTGGTTATTCATGGAGCATCCAACTCCTGGGATTTGGGTTATTCATCGGAATTAAATCTGCTGCAAAGCATTGCTCCTCATTTCGACTATATGCCAACCATCACTTTCCCCGATCGTGAATTTTCACCCTGGAGTGGTCGCACCCAGTTTATCGAAGACATCTGGAAAGAAGGTGCTGTTGAAAAACTCTGGGGATTCAAGCCCACAGCCGAAAACACTCATGTTTTCCTGTGTGGAAATCCCCGTATGGTAAATGGTATGATTGAGATGCTTGAAGGCGAAGGATTTAAGGAACACACCCGTAAGGAAGTGGGACAGGTTCACGCTGAAAAATTTAATTAAGGTCCCGGATTTACGTTTTACCTTCATTTGTAAAATGGTTCATTTTATAAAATGGTCACTGATTTTTATCGGTGACCATTTCATTTAATAAAAATTGCTAATTTTGTACGGTTTAATCAACATGACGCAATGGAAGAACTGACACTTATAACACCGACATTTCTGTTTTCAGCCGTTTCGCTGATTCTGTTGGCCTACACCAATCGTTTTCTATCGTATGCCCAGCTGGTGCGTAACCTGAAGGACAACTATATGAAAGACCGCTCGGCCATTACAAAAGCGCAAATTGTTAATTTAAAAAAAAGATTACAACTGACCCGCTATATGCAACTTAGCGGTGTGATGAGTCTGTTACTGTGTGTAGCTACCATGTTTTTAATTTACATGGGCGCACAACTGGTTTCGGTCTATATTTTCGGGTTGGCACTACTGCTGTTGATTATTTCACTTTCGCTATCAGTTTGGGAAATTCAAATTTCTGTGAAGTCGTTGAAGATACATCTCAGTGATATGGAACACTAACTAACTTAAATTCAGAAAGATTGTCGTTGTTTGATACGATAATTGCTTTTTGTAATCGAATAAAACAAGTTTTTGACAAATGAAGCACGGATACATACGCATAGCTGCTGCCATTCACGATGTACGGGTGAGTGATTGTCGATGGAATACCCTGGAAATGAGCAAGCTCATCGATCAGGCAAATCAACAACAGGTGGAGATTATCAGCTTTCCGGAACTGTCGGTAACAGCTTATACCTGTGGCGATTTGTTCTTTCAGCAAAAGCTATTGAATCAGTCTTTAGAAGCTCTGCAACAACTACTATTGAAGAGTTCAGAGTCGAATTTGATAATCATTGCCGGAATGCCTGTTTTGGTAGATGATCGTTTGTTTAATGTAGCAGTTGTACTGCAAACGGGTAAGATTCTCGGCATTGTTCCGAAAACACATCTCCCCAATCACAATGAGTTTTATGAAAAACGGTGGTTTGCGGCAGCTACAGAAGCATGCCGTCGTGAGATACAGCTAAACGGACAACAGGTTGCATTTGGTACCGACCTCCTATTTGAGTATGGAGAAGCAGTTTTTGGAATTGAGATATGTGAAGATCTGTGGGTACCCCAACCTCCCTCCACGCAAGCTGCGATGCAGGGGGCAACCCTCATATTTAATTTATCGGCTACAAATGAGTTAGCGGGGAAAAACGCTTACCTCAGACAGCTAATTGGTCAGCAATCGGCCCGCACACACACAGGATACGTATATGCTTCAGCCGGAATCGGCGAATCGTCTACAGATCTGGTATATACCGGCAATGGAATCATCGCCGAAAATGGTCAATTGATAGCTGTTTCAGAGCGCTTTAAGCAGTCGGAGCAGCTTGTTGTTTCCGAGATAGATATCGAAAAACTTAAAGCCGAGCGCTTACGCAACACCAATTTTTTCAACGAGCGAAGTAAAATTGAGTACCGTCGTATCCGGGCTGATTATCAACCGGTTGATTTTGGAGCGCTGAGTCGAAAAATTCATCCACATCCTTTTGTACCGGAAACCAACAAACGTTCAGAAAGTTGTGAGGAGATATTTGCTATACAGTCGGCAGGACTGGCACAACGTTGGCGGCATACCGGTGCACAAACCCTGGTGTTGGGCATCTCTGGCGGCCTCGATTCGACTCTGGCCCTGCTGGTGAGCGTGAAGGCCGCCGATCTGCTGGGTTATCAACGCGAGCGTATCCTCGGAATTACCATGCCCGGCTTTGGCACTACCGGCCGAACCTACGCAAATGCAGTCCAACTTATTAAAAGCCTTGGTGTTAACTTCCGCGAAATCAGCATAAAAGAAGCCTGCCTCCAGCATTTCAGCGATATAGGACACGATACCTCGGTGCATGATGTAACTTACGAAAACACCCAGGCCCGCGAACGTACTCAGCTGCTCATGGACATTGCCAACCAAACCAACGGACTGGTAGTCGGAACAGGCGATCTTTCCGAACTTGCCCTCGGATGGGCAACCTACAACGGCGATCACATGTCGATGTATGGTGTGAACAGCGGTGTGCCAAAAACGCTGGTGCGCTACCTTGTCGATTGGGCTTCACAGCAAACCGATGAAGCCACCCGTGCTGTGTTACAGGATATACTGGATACACCCGTAAGTCCCGAATTACTTCCTGCCGGTGATAACGATTCCATTCAACAAAAGACCGAAGATATAGTAGGACCGTACGAACTGCACGATTTCTTCCTGTATTATATGATTCGCTTTGGATTTAGTCCGGAGAAAATACTCTACCTGGCTAAACAAGCCTTTTCATCACAAGAAAATGGGATAAACTACGATGAGGTAACGATTCAGAAATGGTTGAAAATATTCTTGAAACGGTTCTACAGCCAGCAGTTTAAACGCTCCTGTATGCCCGATGGTCCAAAGGTTGGCTCCATCAATCTATCACCCCGAGGTGACTGGCGTATGCCCAGCGATGCCACCTACACAGAGTAGCTTAAACACTCATAACCAAGCTCTTAGGGAAATAAATCAACTCTTAATAATTCAGCTCCCCTTTTCCCTGACGAATGATCTCAAATTCTTCGTCGGTACAATCCACGATTGTCGAAGGCTCCAATCCTCCATAGCCACCATCGATCACCATATCCACCATCATCCCGAATTTTTCCTCTATTAATTCGGGATCGGTCAGGTATTCCAGAGTATCATCATCTGTAAAAATAGAGCTGACCATCAACGGATTACCCAACTCACGCACAATTTCAAGAGCGATAGTATTCTCCGGCATCCGAATTCCCACTACTTTTTTATTTTTAAACAGTTTGGGAAGACGGCTACTTCCCTGCAACAAAAAGGTAAAAGGTCCAGGAAGATTCTTTCGCATCAATTTAAAAGCTTCATCGCTCATACGGGCATACTCGCTAATTTGACTTAAATCGTGGCAAATAAAGGATAAATCGGAACGACGTGAATCCTTTTCCTTATAGCGTGCTATTTTTTCAACGGCAGTTGGCTTGAAAATATCGCATCCAAACGCATACACGGTGTCGGTTGGAAAAATTATTATCCCTCCGTCACGCAGCAATTCCACTACTTTGCGCAGCTGTTGCGGATTGGTGTTATTTTCATACAGTTTAAGTATCATATCTCTTTCTTATGCCAGTTTCCCTTCAGTAAATAGAGATAACCAATCGCTCCGATAATCGACCAGTATACAAATTCCGACATC
>JANJXE010000541.1 GCA_024709185.1 Paludibacter sp. | reverse complement strand
AATGGGAGAGGCGACGGGAAAAATCTGAGGAGCGCTCGAAATCGTCACGGAACGCGAAGAGAAGGGATTGGAACTGTCGCGGAAAGTTCGTCAAGACCAATTGAAACTAACAAAGAGCTCAAATTTCCGTATTTTTTTTGAATTTTACAACTAGTAAGCTGTTTTTTCTTCAAAATAGATTATCTTTGCGGGAAATTTGAAAACGTTCACATTAGTATATGATCAATCGTGTTTTGCTGCGGATCAAGATTATCCAAATCTTGTATTCTTATTACAAAAGTGGGGATAAAACCGCTTTAATGGTGGAGAAGGAGTTGTTTTACAGTATTGAAAAAACGTACGATCTTTATTATCATCTGTTGAATCTGGCCATAGCCATTACCGATTTCGCAGCTCAAAAAATTGACGCTCGTAAATCCAAATTGCGTCCTACTGCCGAAGATTTAAATCCCAATACCCGTTTCATTGATAATTCATTTCTGGTTCAGCTCAGGAAAAATGTGCATCTGAAATCCTATCTGTCCGAACGTAAGCTTAGCTGGATCAATTATCCGGAAGTGATTAAGGAATTGTATGAAGAAATTCAGGCTACAGATTTCTTTACAGATTACATGGAGGCTGATTCTACCAGTTACGAAGGGGATAAGGAAATCTGGCGGAAGATTTTCAAACGGGTTATTCTAACTAATGAAATGTTGGATGACAGCCTCGAGGAGCAAAGTATTTACTGGACCGATGATGTGGAAATTGTTATTAGCTTTGTGCTGAAAACGATCAAGCGTTTTGATGCTGGTGAAGGAGTTGGTCAGGCCTTACTTCCGATGTTTAAAGACGAGGAGGATGCCGATTTTGCCCGCAAACTTATTAAAGGAGTGTTGAAAAACGGATCGTCCTACCGGGAAATAATTGATCAGAACACCCGTAACTGGGAACTGGATCGTATCGCATTTATGGATACGCTGATTATGGAGGTCGCTATGTCGGAACTTATAGATTTTCCATCCATTCCTGTGAATGTAACCCTCAACGAATATATCGAGATTGCGAAAGCTTACAGCACCGATAAGAGTGGTACCTTTATCAACGGAGTTCTCGATACGATTGTCGGTCAGCTGAAAGAACAAAACAAATTGATTAAGGTGGTAATGTTTACCAAATAATAGTTATATTTGCAGGCAGAAAACAATTAAAAAAATGAATATGATGAACTTTGTATTACTTCAGGCAGCTGCTCCGGCACCTCAGGGCGGTGGTCTTTCAGGAATTTTGATGATGGTGCTTATTTTTGTGGTGTTTTACTTCTTTATGATTCGTCCGCAACAAAAGCGTCAAAAGGAGATTAAAAAACAACGCGACAGCATGCAGGTGGGCGATAAAGTAATCACCTCAGGAGGTATCTACGGAAAAATCCGTGAGTTGAAAGACGACAACACAGTAATTATCGAAATTGCTGAAAATGTGCGAATTAAAGTCGACAAAACATCGGTATTTATGTCCGCTCAGGACGCGCAGCAGGGTCAGCAAAAATAAGAGTCCGAATGAATGCCTGAAAACAGTGTTAAAAGGTATCTGACGTACAACATCATCAAGCTTAAATCGTTTTTACTTTCAAAAGATGTTTTAAGCTTTTTGGTGTTTTTGTTTCTTTCGGCTACCTTTTGGTTTTTGAACGCACTCAACGAAGAACGGGAGCTGACACTTTCCTTACCTGTACAGTACAAAGGCATTCCCCCCGATATCCAATTCAGGGATCGTTTACCTGATGAAGTGAACATTAAACTGAAAGATCAGGGAGTTAATTTGTGGACGTATGTACTTAACAGGCCCCGGAAAGTAGAATTGTTTATCGATCATACTTTTAAGGAACAGGGAATTGTGTCGATTACCAGTGCGCAGTTGCAATCTGCTGTTGGACAACTGCTGTTGCC
>JANJXE010000319.1 GCA_024709185.1 Paludibacter sp. | reverse complement strand
TATACCTTTATATTTATTGTAAGATGATGGAGTCCCGGGCCCGGGGATTATTCCAATCGTTTCATTGCTGCTATGGTTGCTTCCCGGCTTCCAAAGGCCGAGAATCGTACAAATCCTTCTCCGCTGGCTCCGAATCCTGCTCCGGGTGTCGTCACCAAATGCTTATCTTTAAGCAGATAGTCAAAATATCCCCAACTACTCATTCCTGCAGGTGCTTTTGCCCATACATAGGGTGCATTGATGCCGCCATAAATGGTGTAACCTGCTTTCAATAAACCTTCGCGAATGATACGGGCATTTTCCATATAATACCCAATCAGGGCTTTAACCTGTGCCTTGCCTTCGGGAGTGTAGGTTGCTTCTGCTGCCCGCTGTACCACATAGGATGTTCCGTTGAACTTGGTGGTATGGCGGCGGTTCCAGAGTCGGTTCAGGGCTATGGCATCCCCGTTGCGGGTGTAAGCCATCAGTCCGCGGGGGACTACTGTGTAGGCACAACGCGTTCCTGTAAATCCGGCTGTTTTTGAAAAACTCCGGAACTCAATAGCCACTTCACGGGCGCCTTCTAGTTCATATATACTATGAGGAACGTTTTCCTCTGTAATGAAAGCTTCATAAGCTGCATCAAACAGAATGATGCTTTTCTTTTCCCTTGCATAATCCACCCATTTTTTTAATTGAGCATGGGTTAGGGTTGTTCCTGTCGGATTATTTGGATAGCAGAGGTAAATAAGATCTACTTCTTCACGGGGAAGTTCGGGAACAAATCCATTGGCTTCGTTGCAGGGCAGGTAAACGATATTGCTCCAGGCACCGGTTTCACCCGGTTCGCCGGCTCTGCCTGCCATAGCGTTGGTATCCACATATACCGGATAACTCGGATCAGTGATGGCCACTTTGTTATCTGAACTAAAAATATCACCTATATTTCCCGTATCGCTTTTCGATCCATCGCTTACAAATACTTCGTCCATTTCCATGCTGATGCCACGTGAGTGGTAATCGTTTTCACAAATCGCTTTTCGTAAAAAGTCGTATCCCTGTTCTGGTCCGTATCCCCGGAATGTAGTACTGTGTCGTTGCTCTTCGGCCGCTTTAATCATTGCATCCACCGAAACATCGGGGAGCGGAAGGCTTACATCGCCGATTCCCATGCGGATAATCTGAGCATCGGGTTCCTGCTGTTGCAGGAGATTTACCCGTTTGGCTATCTCTGAGAATAAATAGGTAGCCGGTATTTTTATGAAGTTTTCGTTTATTAATTTCATGAGTCTTTTTCGTTTTATTGCATTGTTTCTCCTTCAAATACAAAAGTCGCCGGGCCTGTCAGATACACATGATTATCAAGTGCGCTCCATTCTATCTGTAATTCGCCCCCTTTTAGTTCAACAGTCACTTTACGGGCCATTTTTCCGTTCACCACTCCCGCCACCACCGATGCACAGGCGCCTGTTCCACAAGCCATTGTTTCGCCCGATCCGCGTTCCCAAACTCTCATCTTAATGCGATCGGGGCTCGTTATTTCTATGAATTCAGTATTTACCCTTCTGGGGAAATAATCGGAATTTTCAATTACAGGACCTATGGCTTCCAGGTTGAGTAAATCGATTCCTTCTGTGAAAATAACTGCGTGGGGATTGCCCATTGAAACGGCTGTTACGTTGTACTTGATTTTTTTGTCGAATCGTAACGGACGGTTGATTAGTTCATCGAATTCTGTTTTTACAGGAATGCTGGTTGCCTTCAATTCCGGTTCACCCATATCCACTGTCACCTTTTCCACTTTGCCGTCTTTACCCGGATACAACTCCAGTATTTTTACTCCTGCCAGTGTTTCGAGCGTTAAGCTTGTTTTGGTAGTCATTCTCTTGTCGTATACGTATTTCCCGATGCACCGTGAGGCGTTTCCGCACATCTCCGATTCTGAGCCGTCGGCATTGAACATGCGCATCCGGAAGTCGCAGTTTTCGGAGGGAAGTATCAGTACTAATCCGTCGGATCCTATGCCCGTGTGTCTGTCGCTCCAGGTTATCGCTGCATTTTCAGGATTGTCAATTTGTTCAATAAAACCGTTTACGTATATATAATCGTTACCGGTTCCATGCATTTTGGTAAATTTCATCTTGTTTAATCGCTTAGTATGTTTCAAATTGTTTTATTGTTTCTGATGCAAAATTACAGACAGCAAGGGAGGGAAGCAACTATTTTTGCCACTGATTCAGAAAAAAAATGAACAAGTAATGAAATGTAAGTATAGAAGTCAAATTACTTACATAAAGGAAGTAGAATTGGTCTGTAAGGTTCGGACTGTAATTCGGTGCTTGAGGGAATTCTGAAAATTATATCTGTTTTAAATAGCAGAAATATAAATATGTTATCAAAAAATGCGATTAGCTATCAAAAACATGTCATATAAGACATATTGATATACATAAACATAGAATAATGGGATTATAAGAATAAAATGATATATATTGAATTATGTTTTTTTATCCATCAATTTTGCAACAAACACATCTCCCGATACATTTACCACCGTTCGGAGCATGTCCAGTGGCCGGTCTATTCCTAGTATAATCACAAGTCCTTCTGTTGGAATACCCACGCTCGAAAGTACCATAACAGTCATTACAATGCTACCACCCGGTACGCCCGGGGTGCCAATTGATGCCAGTACAGTTAATAAAAGAATGCTGATGAGTTGGGCCACAGACAGATCGATGCCATACAACTGAGCGATAAATAAAATGGACACGGCCTGATACGCACTGGTACCATCCATGTTGATAGTGGCGCCTACCGGAAATACAAACGATGCAGTTTCTTCGCTGATACCCAGCTTTTTCTGGCTGTGTTCCATGGTAAAGGGCAGTGTGGCCGCACTCGAGCTGGTCGAAAAGGCGAGGAGTTGAATAGGAAAAATACCTTTTAGAAAGTCTTTACCGGGATATCCGGCAAGTAATTGTACTGCAAGCGGATATACTAAAATTGCAATTATACCAAGTGTAAGTACGACTGTCAACGCATACATTCCCAGGGACGCAAAAATCGACGTATCGCCCGCAAAATCGGTAACCATTCCCGCCATCAGGGCAAAAACACCTACCGGTGCATACAGCATGATGAAGTCGACGATTTTAAGAATGACGGTGTTTGTTGCATCCACAACAGGCATCAGGGGTGCTGCTTTTTCTTTACCGATGGCAATGAGGGCTATTCCCGCAACCAGCGCTACGAAGATAATCTGTAGCATTTTGGAATTGTCGGTTGCGGCCATGGCGAGGTTCTCGGGGATAATGTCGACCACAAACTGCAACGGACCGGTTTCCTTCAAAACACCTGCCTGTTGTACCTTGTCGTTCAGGTTGTTCTGGTATTCCTGATTCAGGGCTGCTGTTTTCTCACCGGGAAGAAAACTGCCCGGTCGTATCAGACTTACCATGGCCATCCCCAATGAAACTGCAAAGAGTGTTGTAATAATGTAGGTTGAAATGGTTTTTAATCCCAACCGCGTCAGTCGTGCCATGTCGCCCATCTGACTTACTCCTTTTAATAAAGAAACAAAAACCAACGGAACAGCAATCAGTTTAAGCAGCCGGATGAAAATGGTTCCCCAGGGTTTAATCCAATCGGTCACCAGAGTAGGGAAGCCTGCTATCAGAAACAGGTATCCGGAAAGTGCACCAATTACCATGGCCAGCAGGATTTGCAGGTAGAGTGGGGTGGTACGCAGCTTAAACATAGGCAAAATAAAAAGGATTTGTAGTGCTTATTCTTTCATCAGGTACTGCGACAGACCGGGACCGTGTTGAGCGATGAGTATCTCCCGACCTTTTATATAATCGGTGTCGTTGGCAGCATGTTGTCCACGGATAGTCAGAATCTCAAGTTGCTCGGTGGCTTCCACTCTGAAGTAATTGCTCAGTTCATCAACAGCTTGTGGCAGGTAGCGGTCGTTGCTCACGCATACCGAAAGGGTAGTGGCCGAGGTCTGTATCATCGAAATCATCAGGCGGTGTTTATTCATTACCGTGAAAGCCACCGAGAGGTTTTCCTTGATTACAAAGGAAAAGTCGAGAGGGGAAAGAAGGAGTAAGGCCTGATTTTTTCGTTGAATGTATACCGGCACATCGATGGGCTTGCTGGTGGTGGCGCGAATCACTGATCCGGCCTCGTGCGGGGTACTGAACGGTCGCACATACAGCGGAATGTCTTTATTCTCAAGTGGTTTG
>JANJXE010000313.1 GCA_024709185.1 Paludibacter sp. | reverse complement strand
TATTCAGGTTGTTTCACCGGGAAATACAGCTGCCAATTATTACAGACTTCATGCAAAAAAAGTCCCCGTTCGTCTGCAGGCTTCAATTACCCCTGCCGATCAGTTTATGCTTAACGACAATATTCGGATTGTGCCCGACAGCGTAGTGGTGTATGGTTCTTATTCGCTGGTAGACAACATAAAGAATGTGGTGACTGCTAACTTGTTGATTAATAATTTAAAAGATACCCTGATTTCAGAAGTACAGTTGATGCCTGATGATTCGTTACGCTACTCTGTGAAAACGGTAAAGGTGATTAGCAGTGCTGAAATGTTTACGGAAAAATCGATTAATTTACCGGTTCAAATCATCAATCAACCAGAACAACTATCGGTTCGGTCTTTTCCTGCTGAAGTCAGAGTTGTGTTTAACATTGCATTGAGTCAGTTCCGGAATTTCTCTCCCGGAGATATTCAGATACTTATCGATTTTAACGAAATAAAATTAAAGTCGGGAAATAAACACCGACTGAAAGTAATATCTTATCAACCCTACATTTCAAACGTAAGGATTAAACCTGAAGAAGTGGAGTTTTTATTAGAAGAAAAATAATGCAAGCAATTCAGATGGTTGACCTAAAGGGTCAGTACGCGAAAATAAAAGAAGAGGTAGATGCCGGTATACAGCAGGTTATCGATTCCACTACCTTTATAAAAGGTGGTAAGGTTTCTGATTTTCAAGAACACCTGGAAAAGTATCTGAATGTGAAGCATGTTATACCTGTTGGTAATGGCACTGATGCTCTTCAAATTGCCTTGATGGCGCTGGATTTGAAACCAGGCGATGAAGTCATTGCTCCCACCTTTACCTTTATTGCTACTGCCGAAGTAATAGCTCTGCTCCAACTTACACCGGTGCTGGTTGACGTGGATTCTGCAACTTTCAATATGACTGCCAAAGCATTTCAAAACGCAATTACGCCCCGAACCAAAGCGGTGATTCCGGTACATTTATTTGGTCAGAATGCACCTATGGAAGAAATTCTTCAGATTGCTGCCGAAAACAATATTGTTGTAATTGAAGATGCTTGTCAGTCGATTGGTGCTCACTATACTTTTTCAGATAACCGCCGTGTGCAGTCGGGTTGTATGGGACAAGTGGGTTGCACTTCGTTTTTTCCTTCCAAAAATCTGGGTTGCTTCGGCGATGGAGGTGCCTTATTTACCAACGATGATGTTCTGGCTGGCCGTATTCGCTCCATAGCGAATCATGGCATGGAAACACGCTATTACCACGATCATGTAGGAGTGAATTCGCGCCTCGATAGCATTCAGGCAGCAATTCTGGATATAAAACTCAAACACCTCGACGAATATGCAGCATCCCGTCGGTATGCCGCTGATTATTACGATAAAGCCTTTGCAAATCATCCTTCGTTGATTGTTCCTGCACGAACAGATTATTCCGAACACGTGTTTCATCAGTACACTCTGCAACTGGTAAATGCCGATAGGCAGGCGCTGATTAACTATCTGGCTGAAAAAGGTATTCCTGCCATGATTTACTATCCTGTGCCGGTGCACCGACAGAAAGCCTATAAAAGTGAAAAGTATATGCAGGGAGATTTTCCGGTAGCGGAAAAATTATCATCGACTGTTTTTTCGTTGCCTATGCATACTGAACTTTCGGAAGAGCAACTCAATTATATTACAACCACACTTTTATCCTTTTTTTAAAATGGATTATTTTGCTCACGAAACTGCAGTAATTGATCCGGGCTGTGAAATTGGCAACGGAACAAAAATATGGCATTTCAGTCATGTCATGAAGGGATGTATCATAGGTGAAGGATGTAATATTGGTCAGAATGTGGTGGTTTCACCGGGTGTAGTACTTGGTAAAAATGTGAAGGTGCAAAACAATGTGTCCATTTACACTGGAGTTATGTGTGAGGATGATGTTTTTCTGGGCCCTTCTGCGGTATTTACCAATATTATTAATCCCCGAAGTCATGTCATCCGCCGTGATCAGTTTGCTCCAACGCATGTGCGTCGGGGAGCCAGTATCGGTGCAAATGCAACGATTATATGTGGAAATGAAATTGGTGCCTATGCCCTGATTGGCGCTGGTTCGGTGGTAACGAGGCCGGTTAAGGCCTATGCTCTGGTGGTTGGAAATCCTGCCCGCCAGATTGGCTGGGTGAGTGAATACGGTCATAAACTGGAATTCGATTACGAAGGTAAAGCCGTTTGTCCCGAAACAGGTCAGGTGTATCAGTATGAAAATGGTGATGTTAAACGATTAAATTAATATAATGATAAAATTTGCAGTTATTGGTCAGGGACATATTGGCAAACGACATGCTGAAATGATTCGTCGTAATCCGGATGCTGAGTTGGTTGCAGTATGTGATATTCTTTCGAAGGAAGAGCTTGGTTTGCACCAGTTGGAGGAGCGCTTTTATTCGTCAATTGATGAGTTGCTGGCAGCTGAAAACGAAGTGGACGTGGTGAATATTTGTACGCCAAACGGATCGCACGCCGAATATGCCATTAAGGCTCTACAGGCAGGCAAACATGTGGTTCTGGAAAAACCTATTGCTCTGACTAAAAATGATGCTGAAAAAGTGCTTTTCAAATCACTTGAAATGTCGAAGCATGTGTTTGCAGTAATGCAGAACCGCTATTCACCACCTTCGGTTTGGCTGAAAGAGCTGATGGACAACAAAACACTGGGTGATATTTTTATGGTGAAGCTCGATTGTTACTGGAACCGTGATGATCGTTACTATAAAAAAGGCAATTGGCACGGCGATGCTCAGCTCGATGGCGGTACTCTTTTTACTCAGTTCTCGCATTTTATCGACATCATGTACTGGCTGTTCGGCGATATTAAGAACATCACCGGGAACTTCGCAGATTTCAATCACGCCGATCTTACCGATTTTGAAGATAGCGGTGTCGTTACTTTTAATTTTATCAACGGAGGAATGGGTTGCCTGAATTATTCCACTTCGGTATGGGATACAAATCTGGAGAGTTCAATCACTATCATTGGCTCCAATGGTACAGTAAAAGTAGCCGGACAATACATGAACGATGTGGTGTATTGTCATGTGAAGGATTATGTGATGCCTGAACTGGCTCCATCGAATCCACCTAACGATTACGGTGCATACAAGGGTTCGGCACAGAATCATCATTATGTTATTCAGAATGTGGTGGATAAGCTGAAAGAAAGTGGAAGTATTCACACCAATATCCTGGAAGGATTGAAAGTGGTGGATATGATTGAACGTATTTATGAAGTGCGCGATCAGCGCTGGAAAAAAGTGAAAAAGAACAGTTGATATGTGGCAAAGAATTCAAACTTTTTATTTATTCACGGTGACTGTACTCTCCGTGATGTTGTTGATTTTTCCGGTTGCCGGTTTGCAAAGTGCCGGCGATAGTACTGTTTACGAACTGAGTGTGAAGGGGTTGTATCAGTTAAGTCCCGAAGGTAACTCTTTGCTCAGTGGTGCCTGGGTGTTGACCGCCATAACAGTGCTAATTCCTGTATTGTCTGCCCTTACCATCTTCTTGTTTAAGAAACGAATGGTACAGATACGGATTATTAGTATTACCATTGTTTTACTGGCGGGATACTACGGGCTGCTGTTTATTTACCTATGGCAATTTGGTAAATCATTGGATGCCAATATGTATGTCGAAGTGATTGCCTCTTTTCCCTTGATTTCGATTATTTTGGGGATTCTGGCAATGCGGGCCATTGGTCGCGACGAGGCGCTGGTGAAGTCACTCAACCGAATCCGATGAAATCACTTGTCATTTTATTTTTTATTCTTTTAAAAACGTGTGCTTCTACACCTCAGGATACAGGTATGAAATTTAATCCGCTAACGATCGATGAGCAAAGGGTTATCCTACACAAGGGTACTGAACGTCCCTATACGGGAAAGTGGCTCGATAATAAAAAGTCCGGGACCTATGTGTGCCGACAGTGCAATCAACCTTTGTATCGCTCGGAAGATAAGTTTGACTCTCATTGCGGTTGGCCTTCGTTCGACGATGAGATTCCCGGAGCAGTTAAACGTGTGCCCGATGCTGACGGACATCGAACTGAAATTGTATGTTCCAATTGCGGTGGGCATTTAGGGCACGTGTTTGAAGGTGAAGGTTTTACGGGGAAAAATACCCGTCATTGCGTTAATTCAATATCAATGGATTTTTTACCAACAATGGAAAAAGCGTATTTTGCGTCGGGATGCTTTTGGGGCACCGAGTATCATTTTATGAAAGCGAAGGGAGTAAAGGCAACTACTGTGGGATATATGGGCGGACATACGCATGCTCCTACCTACAAAGAAGTTTGTACGGGTACTACCGGTCATGTTGAAACGGTGGAGGTGGAATACGATCCTTCCGTAACATCGTTTGAAGAAATGCTGAAATTGTACTACGAAACACACGATTTCGAACAGGTAGGCGGACAGGGACCTGATATCGGGCCACAGTACCAGTCGGTTGTTTTTTATAAGAACGACGAACAGAAGGCTATGGTAGAAAAATACATGCAGCTACTCAGCAGGAAGGGATTCAAAGTGGCCACAGAATTGCGACCTGCTCCAGAATTCTGGGCCGCTGAAGACTATCATCAGGAGTATTACGACAAGAAAAACGGCACACCCTATTGTCATGTGTATCGTAAAATATTTTAACCGATGACACTACAACAACTCGAATACATACTTGCTCTGGATAAAACCCGTCATTTTGTGCGGGCTGCCGAGCAGTGCGGAGTTACTCAGCCTACTCTGAGTGCGATGGTGCAAAAACTGGAAGACGAGCTCGACTGTAAGATTTTCGATCGTTCGGCTCATCCGCTGGTGCCTACCGAGGTAGGTCAGCAGATTCTGAATCAGGCTCAGATTGTGCTTTTTCACGTAAATCAGCTGAAGGAAAACCTTAAAATCCAGAAGGGGACTGTGGATGGCGATTTATCACTGGCTATGATTCCTACTGTAGCTCCTTATCTGCTTCCGGGTTTTATCGCCCGTATGCGCGATTCGTTTCCGGGTATTCACTTAAAAGTGACAGAAATGCGAACGGAAACCATTATACAGAAATTGCATACGGCTGAGATTGATATGGCTATTCTCTCGACTCCTCTCGAAGATCCGAAAATTCTCGAGGTTCCGTTGTATTACGAGAAATTTGTGGCTTATGTTTCACCGGAACATCCTCTGTACAATGCTCCTGAAATAGCCAGTAAGGATATGCCAACAGATAAACTGTGGGTGCTTGAGGAAGGGCATTGTCTTCGTAGTCAGGTGTTTAATTTTTGCAATCAAACTGTTCATCAATCTTCGGTGTATGAGGCAGGAAGTATCGATACCCTGGTGAAAATTGTAGATTATAACGGTGGATATACGGTTATTCCTGAACTTCACATCGATTTATTGAGCGAGGTTCAAAAGCGCAATCTTCGTCAGCTAACCCAGCCTGAAGCGATTCGGGAAATTGCACTAATCATTCGTCACGACTATGTGAAAGAAGGCCTGGTGAATGCAGTTGCCGATAGTATCAAAAAGATTATTCCGCAGCACATGCTGGATTCCCGCCTGAAAAAATTTGCGATTAAACTTTGAACTTAGCTGATTTTCAATACAGTTTTCATCAGCATCCGCAGGTCAAGGCGCTTTCCAACAGCCTTACTGAGGATCATTCATCGATACAGCTCACCGGACTTACCGGCTCTGCGTTGTCGATTGTGCTTTCAGCTATCTTTACTAAAGGCGATTTTAATCGATCGATGCTGCTGGTACTCGATGATGCCGATGCCGCAGCCTATGCGTTTAACGACCTGAAACACCTGCTGTCGGTCGATCAGGTGTACTATTTTCCATCTTCCTACAAAAAGGCAATCAAACTGAGCCAGCTCGACGCTTCGAATGAAATACTTCGTACCGAAGTGCTTAACCGTATTGCCAATCATCCTGCACCGTTGATTGTGGTGACCTATCCTGAAGCAATAGTGCAAAAAGTTGTTTCGGCTTTTGGAATGAAAACCCGGATGCTGAAACTGAAAACCGGAGAAAGCATTTCTATCGATTTTTTATCGGAGATGCTTCATGAATACGGTTTTCAGCGTGTCGATTTTGTGTATGAACCAGGTCAGTATTCGGTACGTGGTGGAATTGTCGATATTTTCTCCTTTGCCTACGAATTGCCGTACCGCTGCGATTTCTTTGGGGATGAAATTGAAAGTATCCGGGTTTTTGACATCGAATCGCAGCTTTCGAAGGAAAAAGTCTCTGAGGTGGAGATAATTCCTGATCTTCATAAAGAAAAGGAACTGGCCATGGAAGCGATTTTTAGCTTTATCGACAAGGATACACTGCTGGTATTTAATGATGTGCGTTTTGTAAAGGAAAAACTGAATCAATTGTACGATGAAGCGTTGATAAAAGCAAATTCAGGTGAGCAGGTTGTAGCCGACTTACATGCTACCATGATTACCGGTGAAGAGTTGATTCCATTGGTAAAGCCCTTTTCCAAACTGGAAACCGGTGAAAAAGTTTTTTTTAAGGCCGATTCCCGTGTTGAGTTCACTACATCGCCACAACCCATCTTTCATAAAAATTTCGATCTGGTGGCCGATAATCTTAAAAAAGGGATGCTCGAGGGTTACCAACTTCTGATTATGAGCGACAGTACCAAGCAAACCGATCGTATCCAGGCAATTTTTCAGGATCGGGGCGATGGGATTGTGTTTACTGCGGTGAAAGGTACGCTTCACGAAGGGTTCATCGACCACGACCTGAAAATGTATTGCTATACTGATCATCAGATATTTGATCGCTTTCATAAGTTTACTCTGCGAACCGATAAAACCCGCCAGGGAAAAGTGGTGA
>JANJXE010000292.1 GCA_024709185.1 Paludibacter sp. | reverse complement strand
TCAAATGTCAGCACATTGTACGCATTTCCAAAAACCCTGAATTGAGTAATCCCCAGCTTTTTGAGATAGGGTATAGTGAAGTTTTTTGACACCTCGATGGTTTTCAACCGTAAATAACTGGCATCCTTGAGCCACAGGTCGGAATTGTAATCGTAATTATTTGCTCTGGCTGCAAACGAAGCACGCGGCAAGGTAGCAGTAGCAGCTGTTTCGGGAGTCCAGCGATTGTCGTACTGCGATTGCATCAGCGAGCGGTTTTCGGTAGCCCCGAAAGGCACTCTGAAGGTCTCTTCCAATAAACGTGAAGTCATGGTGGCCCCTACCCAAAGCATACTGAATGAGAATCCCTTGTAATTTACACCAACTGTTACACCACCATTCAGGGCAGGATAGTCGGGATAACCAATTGCAGTATCATCATCGGCATTAATCAACCCATCGCCACTTAAGTCCCGGTAAACAACATCTCCCGGCATCAATGTTCCCGGATGCTGAGCCAATGGCTTTCCGTTATCGGTCATACCTTCGTAGTAGAAACCGATAAACTGCTTGCCGAATTTTTGCCCAACCGGTTTTCCGGTACGCCATTGATAATCGTATGGCGATAGCACTTCATCCTGAAAAAGAATAGTATTTTGAGTGTACGACAAATTCATGTTTATATAGTAGTCCAGTTTACCAATCTTATCTCTCCATTTAATCGTCAACTCAGTACCCTGGTTATCCACTATACCCAGATTAAGAACCGGTAAATTCATTGCTAAAAATCCGGGATCTCTTTTTTTACTGGCTAAGATACCTTCGCGGTGTTCGAAAAACACATCTACATTCATCGCCAACTTATTTTTCAGGATGGTGAGGTCAATACCATAGTTTTGCTTGTAGGATGTTTCCCAGGTAATCATCGGGTTACCAATTTTACCTTCGGCTATACCCGGTAGTTTTGTCGTCACATTAACGCCAAAATTATATCCATTTGCACCGGTAACATAACTATCGGGCAAATACAGGAAGCGATAACTGTCGTTGGCACGGTCGTTTCCAACCACCCCATAGGAGGCTCTAAGCTTTAGAAAATCGATAAAGGGCATATTTTGCATAAAATTTTCTTCCGACACAATCCATCCCGCCGAAACAGAAGGAAACAAACCAAAACGAAGTTTAGGATCGTTCGGGAAATTTTCGGAACCATTGTACCCCATGTTCACATCAAGCATGTAGCGGGTTTTGTAATCGTAGGTTACACGACCCACAAGACCAACATAGCCTGTGGGGATTTCGGTATACGATACCGGATAATAGGTTCGCGATTGGTTGTAGAGCAGCAGAGCAGTGATATTGTGGTCGCCAAAAACCCGTGCATAGTCAATACTGGCTTCGCTGTACCAGTTGCGGCCTTTAGAAAAACTCTCGCTATAGTTCAGAACGCCCTCGTCGCCATTCTTAACGAAAACAATATCGTTCATTTCTGAAGCCGGAGTACCTGTAATCCAGGTGATGTCCTTTTTGTACCAGGGGGTAAAACTCTCGATGGAACTCGACCTTTGCTTGGCATGGTTGTAAATACTGTTATAGGCACCTTTCACTTTAAGGGATAATCCTTTGGTGATGAAATCCAGTTTTTGGCGCAACTCCATGTCGATATTCAAATCGTTGCGGGTGGTATTGTCAAATCCTTTTCCGTAATAAGAACTCAACCCGTCAGCGCTGTTGGTTGGGATATACAAACTGTTTTTAGTAATCCATTTTCCATCCACGATACCGGCACCTGCCAGAGGAGTTGCCCAGTAAATGTAGCGAAAGAGCTGGCTTTGGTCATCCACTCGTGGTTGATTTCGGTTTTCGATACGACCACCCAGGTTAATCTTCATAGTAGTGGTAGCGGTGAAATCAATATCGAGATTTGTGCGATAATTATAGCGTTTGAAAAAGAAGTTTCCGTTGTAGCGGGTGTCGTAGTTTTTGAACATACCATCCTGAAAGAGCGATCCCAGGGAGGTAAAATAACGAACCCGTTTGGTTCCACCGCTTATATTGATGTTGGTTTGCCGTTGAGGAGCCGTTTTCTTAAAGAGCAGATCCATCCAGTCCACATTCGGATAAATCAGCGGGTTGCTTCCTGTACGGAATGCTTCTTTAGCTTCTTCCGAATAAACGGGAGCACGTCCATCGTTTTTAAGCGCTTCCTCGTAATATGTAACCCATTCGTTGGCATCGGCAAACTCGACCATACGTGTAGGAGTCTGGTACCCAAAGGAAGTGGTAATGTTGACTTTAGCAGTACCTTCGTCACCGCGACGGGTTGTAACCAGGATAACTCCGTTTGCACCCCGCACCCCAAACACGGCAGTTGCAGATGCATCCTTGAGGACACTCACACTTTCAATTTCATTGGGGTCGAGGTTGAAAAAGCTACGTTCCACACCATCCACCAGGATAAGGGGAGAAGAGTTGGCTGTGCTTAAAGAACCAATACCACGCACAAAAATCTCCGGATTATCAGCTCCCGGCTGTCCGGAATACTGCACTGAGGATACCCCGCTTAAATTTCCTGCTAAGATATTTCCAATATTCGGGGAAGGAGATTTCAATAATTCGGCTGTGTTGATCGAAACGACAGCACCTGTCATGGTCACTTTTTTCTTTTGACCGTAACCAATCACCTGTATTTCGGATAAATTTTGTGCAGTTTCCACTAATGTTATATTCAGGGGACCCTGTCCTTTAATTCTTATTTCCTGTGCTACAAAACCGATATAACTAATCGTAAGCAGCTCACCATCGGCCCTTTCTTTCAACGAAAAGTTACCGTCGATATCGGTAATAGTACCTACATTCGCGCCTTTTACGGTAACGTTCACACCAACTAAAGG
>JANJXE010000206.1 GCA_024709185.1 Paludibacter sp. | reverse complement strand
CACTATAATACGGGCTTTGGGTTCTACACGATATAGCGAATCTACAATTGATCGGGTAAGGGCTGCGGCTTCGTTGCGCTTCGGACGAGAACGCATTTCGCCACCGGAACGTGATGGCCAGTGATTCACAATAACATGGATCTTTTCATCCTGCAAATAACCGCTAACCAAAAGCTGGTCGCGGGTGCGAAAAGCAGTGTCGGCCGGACTGTGCAGGCGATACGATTTACTGTTGGTAACAATAAAATATTTCGGATTGTACAGCAGAGCCACATCCACACCCCGGCGGTCGGGGCCATCGTAATGCACAATCTCGTACGAGCGGTTTTTAAGAGCGGGCTGCTTTACAAGATCTTCCAACACACCCCTGTTTTCAAGTTCACTAACACCTACAATCACGGCTCCCACGGGTGTATGATCCAATGCAATCTGGGAAATAGCATACGACATCTTTTCCAGCTTGGCATTGTATTTCATGCTTCCCCATTTCATGGATCCCTGAGGGGTAAATTCAATGTCATTTACCTCAGGTTGATCAATGGTGTCGAACAGGTTTTCGATATTATAGAAAGCTACTGCACTGACAGTTACATCAACGGATGGGGTGTTGCCAGACTGCCCTGATTTACATGCTGTAATCAGGATACCTGTACTTAGCAGGATAAGAACTAGTTTTTTCATATTTATTCTGTTGAATATGGCCTGCAAAATTGGGAAAAAAAGTTCAGAATGCAAAATGTGAATGCACAATCTGAATTTAACTTTTGCAGTATGAAAAATAGTTGTATATTGCATGCCTTTTTTTTATATACAACGATTACAGAAAACAGATGTTAACATGTTTAACATCAGCACACTATCAATTTATGAAACGAATTTTTATTCTGGTTTTAAGCATTTTTGGTCTTTTGGGGATGACACATTCTCAACTCATAGTGCGTGGAAAAGTGGTTGCTTCCGATTCTCAGCAGCCACTTCCGGGAGTCAATGTAACCCTGATGCAACAGGACATCTCGACCTATACCGATCAGTCGGGAGAATTTTCGCTGTCTGTTGAGTCGCCCGGACTGCTGGAAATCCGTTTTACCAAAAGCGGCTTTTTTACACAGATTCGCGAATTCTCAGTGGCAGCAGGAAAAGTAAACGAATTGCCCGATATTGCATTGCGTGTGGATATTAACACAGAAGTGAAGCAGGAAATCGTATTGCAACTCAGTGAAATGAGTCTGAACACCGATGATGATGGACGCGATCAAAGTATGTCGACTACCTTATCAAACCGAGACGTGTACATCTCTCAGGCCAGCTTCTCCTTCTCACCCATGCGTTTTCGTATGCGTGGATACGACAGCAATTACGAGACTACATATATAAACGGTGTTCATTTTAACTCGCTCGAGCGGGGAGGATTCAATTATTCAGCTCTTGGTGGATTGAATGATGCCATGCGAAACCGTGAGAATATCTACGGGTTAAACGCTTCTGGTTTTTCGTTTGGTAATTTGGGTGGTGTAAGTAATATCAATACCCGGGCATCGGCTTATGCAGCAGGTGTTCGCAGCAGTATAGCCTTTACCAACCGGTCGTACCGCTACCGTGCCCAGGCTACCTATGCCACAGGTCTGATGCCTAATGGCTGGGCATTTGCAGCTTCGGGTGTCGTTCGCTGGGCCAATGAAGGGATAGTGGAAGGTACTTTTTATAATTCAGGAGGATATTTTCTTTCGGCCGAAAAGGTTTTCAATCCTCAGCACAGCATTAGCTTAGTAACCTTTGGTGCTCCAACGCAACGTGCGCAGGGAAGTGGTACTACTCAGGAAGTGTACGACCTTGCCGGTTCCATCTATTACAACAGCTATTGGGGATATCAGGATGGAAAAAAACGGAATTCCCGTGTTGTGAAAAGCTTTGATCCTACCGTAATTCTTTCGCATGATTTTAAAATTGATGAGCAAAAACGCCTGCGTACAGGATTGGCCTACCATTATAGTATGTATAGCAACTCGGCGCTGGGATTCTACAATGCTCCCGATCCGCGTCCCGACTATTACCGCGATCTTCCCAGCTTCCAGAGTCAGGAGGAATTACGTGAGACCCTCGCTGCTGCCTGGAAGAATCCGGCAAATTCGAATGTCCGCCAGATTGACTGGGCTGAACTCTACCGCGAAAATGCGTTGAACAACCTATCGAATCCGACCGGAAATGCAAAATATGCCGTAGAGCGCCGCCATAATAATCTCGCTGAGCTTGCTCTCAATTCTACCTTTACCAACGAAGTGACGAAGAAGTTCCGTCTTACCGCCGGTGTTGAGTACAAACAATCCAAAGGAATGCATTACAAGACGATGGACGACCTGCTGGGCGCAAATCAATGGATTGATATCGACCAGTTTGCTGAACGCGATTTTCCGGCAAATCCCGACATTATTCAAAATGATGTACGAAACCCGAACCGCGTTATCGGAGTGGGCGATATATTCGGTTACAACTACGACATTAACCTTACCCATGCCAACGTCTTCCTGCAAAATGAATGGAATTTCGATAAACTGGAAGTGCATTACGCAGCAAAAATGACTTATACAGAGTTTTTTCGCTATGGTCACATGGAAAATGGTCGTGCTGTAGCCGTAGGTGCACAGTCATTTGGTAAAGGTAAAACCTGGTGGTCGGTCGATCCTTCGGTGAAGGGGGGCGTAATTTATAAATTCGACGGTCGTCACCGCATTACGGCTAACGCCATGTACGAGACCCGTGCTCCGCTTTCGACCAATTCCTATGTTTCACAGCGTATTAAAGATACGGCGATTCCAATGCGTCCTGAAGAAATTACCAGTTTCGATGCCGGTTATTCCTTTACTTTCCCGGGTATTCGCGGTCGGGTAACAGGTTTCCATACCGAAATTGTTAACTCCGTAGATATGTTGGGTTACTACGACGACGATTACCGTACCTTTATTAATCATACGCTTACTAAAGCAAACAAACGCATGATGGGTATCGAGGCTGGTCTTTCGGTTGTACTGAACTCGAGTTTTACGGTATCAATGGCCGGAACCTATTCCGATTATACCTATACCAACGATGCCGAAGGTATTAAAAGTCCTGAGAACGGTTCGTTTGCCGACGTGTATGAAACGGTGAAAACGACTGGTTTACACCTTGCATCCGGACCTCAGATAGCTGCAAACATCACCCTGGATTATTTCCATCCGAAAATGTGGTTTGCTGATATCACCCTGAACTATTTCGACAAAAACTACCTTGATTTTGCTCCCAACCGTTTCACTGAGAGCAATATGATGAAGTATACCACTCCGGATATGGTAGCTGCTCTGGGTACACAGGAAAAACTAAAAGGTGGATTCCTTCTTGATGCCTCAATTGGTAAACTGATTTACCTTCCGCAACGTCGTTCACTTAATTTCAACCTGAGTATGAGCAATATGCTGAATAACCAACAAATGATTACCGGTGGTTTCCAGCAGGCCCGTTTGCCCCTGGTGGACGGTGCTATCGATGCCACCTCGCTCAATCGCTTTCCGAATAAGTACTATTATGCATGGGGATTCAATATGTTCCTTAATATAGGATACCGTTTTTAATGATTAATGATTAATGATAAATGATATGATAAAGAGAATATTGCCACTTTTCCTGTTGGTTTTGCTGGTTTCCTGTAATCAGACAGAGTTTGAGCCGATGGATGTGTCGGATATGCTGGGAGAAAAAATCGATTCTACCTATTCGATTGCCCGTCTGAAAAAAGAATTTATTAAAAAAGATACACTTTTTTCTGCTGAAAAGATAGCCTCCACGTCCGATGTAATCATCAATGGTATTGTTACCAGTACCGATGTGGAAGGAAATGTGTACAAGTACATTACTGTTCAGGAGGAAATGCCCGGAGGTCAGGCGATGAAATTCTCCGTGGATGTTAGCGGCTTATCGGCCATGTATCCGCTCGGACAGAGGGTTTCGGTGAGATGTAACGATTTGTACATTGGCACCTATGCGCAATCCGTGCAGCTGGGTGTGTTTTATGTTAATCCCGAACGCAACCGGATTGAGCCGGGTCGTATGCCCCGTCTGGTTGCCCGTCAGCAGATTATACCCTATGGTTTGCCCGACCCATCGGCCATTCGCCCGGATACAATGACAATTGCTCAGATTCGTGCCAGTCGCGGTGAAAGAGTGAACAAACTGGTGGTGATTAAGAACGCATTCTTTACCGGCAAAGGTTCCAATTCGTATAAAGAACCTTCACGACTTACCGATGCGGAATTGATTTTTGCGCCCTCGACCAATGGAATTGGTTATCCTCAGTCGCGTGAAATACAGGATGGGACAGGTACAATATTTATTGCTACCAGCGAATACGCCAAATTTGCAACCAAGCCTATTCCTACATCGAATCACCGGGGTCATATTACAGCTATCATTGGCTGGTACAACGATCGCGATTTTCCGGCAAATGCAACCCGTAATTACCATCAATTAACCATTCGTACCCTGAACGACTTAGGTAAAGGTTTCGAAGCCTATCATCAATCAATCAAGTAAAAAATACAATGAATATACATTTGAAAAAACCATTTTTAGTGTTGATGATCAGCAGTTTGCTGCTTTCCTGCTCCAACCTGTACGACTCACACGAAATTATTACTGCCGAGGATAATCTTATCTTTTCGGCTCCGCTCACTGCTGAACTTGGAGGTTTTACTGCTATAAACGTTACCGGCGACGAGCTGTGGCATATTGATCCCAATGGCTATGCCTATGTTTCAGGCTTTGTAAATAGTGCAAACAAGGCCAACGAAGCCTGGCTTATATCTCCTGAGATCGACCTGTCGGAAGTGGAAACTGCTAAACTTACCTTCGACCATGTAGCCCGTTATTTTGCGAATTTATCGACCGAGGCCACTGTGTGGGTGTCGGAAAATTATGTTACTGATGCAAGTCCTGCCACTGCCATTTGGACAAAGCTGGAAACAGAACCGTTCTCTGATCCGGGTTCCTGGACATTTGGCTCTTCTGGTGAAATTAGTCTGACGGCCTTTGCCGGAAAGAAAATACGTATTGCCTTTAAGTATATTTCCACTACTTCAAAAGCAGGCTCCTGGGAAGTGAAAAATTTTCTGGTGCAGAAGGGTGAAGCAGTCGTTGTAGTGCGTAACTGGGGAAGTGGAACCGAAGCAGATCCCTATACAGTTGCGGGTGCAATTGCTTATCAGGGTGGTGAAAAATGGGTAACCGGGTATGTTGTTGGCTATTTATGGTCGGGAAGTTATACCAATTATGTGTTTGGAACCGATACCTGTACGCAGACCACCAACCTCATGATTGCTGATACCCTGGGTACCTATCTGTCTAAAACAATGGCCATTCAGCTTCCTACAGGTGCGGTTCGTACAGGTCTCAACCTGAAGGATAATAAAACCCTGTTTGGAAAACGGGTGAAACTGGCTGGGTCACTCGAAACCTATTTTGGTGCTCCGGGTATGCGTAATACAATCTATTTTGAATCGGAAGATGGTAAAACAGGAGGAACTAAGCCGGTGAAAACTATTTTCAGTGAAACATTTGCTAACAGCAGTCAGGGTAATTTTACCATAGTTGATGTAGTGAAACCATCAGGTGCTACGTATGTATGGAATCCCACACCTACCTTTGGTATGGTGGCATCGGCCTTTATCGGAGGTAGCAACCGGGCGGCTGAAAGCTGGCTTATCTCCCCTGAAATAAGTCTGGCCGATGTGAATACAGCATCAATGACCTTCGATCATGCACTGAATTACCTGCGTGGAGCAAGGGTAACTGATTTTGCAACGGTGTGGATTTCGACTACTTATTCGTCGGGAGCCCCATCCACTGCAGCCTGGTCGCAATTAACCATTCCTGCGTATCCTCCAGGTACCAACTGGACCTTTATAAGCTCTGGCGCAGTTTCGCTCGATGATTTCGCTGGTGAACCCAAAGTGCGTATTGCGTTTAAATATGTAAGTACCACGGCGACATCCGTAACCTGGGAGATAAAGAATGTAATTGTAAAGTAATAGCTATAATTGGCTGGATTTACGTTATTAAATTATTTACCGGCCTGTCTAATATAAAGATCCCCGCATCAGTTCATGCTGTTGCGGGGATTTTTGTATTCGTCAAAATGTTCATTTTATCAAAAATGATCAGTTTGTAAATTTTTCGATCCACCAGCTTAGTTTTATACAAGTTGAATCATTCATTAAAATCAAATAAATTACATTTGCTGCACAATTATGAACTATCAACCAATTCTGTACTATGATGAATGTAATAAAAAGTACTTTAATCTGTTTTCTGTTATTAACTCGGTTAGCGGATATCTATGCAACAAAACAAACCTGGACCGGTGCTGTAAGCGATAATTTTTCAACCCTTGCCAATTGGGATGGAGGGCTTGATCTGGAAACTGTTGATTCATTAATAATTCCGAAAATGACTAATGGAAATCCCAATCCTGTTTGCAGAGAATATCTTATTATGAAGACTATTCTGATTAAACCAGGTGGTCACCTTCATATTGATGCCGTTTGTCATGTAAAAAAATACCTGATTTTAGAAAATGATGACAAGGATTTTGCTCACTATAACATAACGAATTTCGGGGGGTTATTTTATTTACTGTTAGTTGTTAAATTCATTATTCAACCTGGGAAATGGCGATTTGTATCCTGGCCATTCTTTTCCCATTGCGGAAAAGCTTTTGTGCAGGAAAATAACAAAACACGCCCTGCTAAATGGGGTTTAATGCATCAACCTACATCACAGGATGATTTTTATATTGTTAGATACAATGGACATAAACGCTATTTAACAGCCAGATCCAATACACTAACCGGGCAAAACTGGGAAGAGGTGGCATACGACTCTATTCAGATTTCAACAACTTCCACGGTATATCAACGGCCGATTAAACAAGGTGAGGGATACTTAATTACCCCTGCAAAAGATCAGACCATAGGTGTCTTTTTTGTTTTTTACAATACCTATCTAATGGGTGAGGTGGTTCAGTATAATATATCTTCCAATCATAGCTACACCAACTATATAAGCCCTGGTGCTTCTGCAAATGATGTACATGCCAGCTGGAACTTTAAAGCCCCTGCATATCTGGGCGAGTACTATTCCGATTCAATTTACGAAGAAGCTGGAAAACCAGTTAATATCTACATGTATAATGCTGAAAATGGTACGTATGATGTGTTTAGTAACCTGGAAGCCCGTAAGTTACCTATTCTGATTCCTTTCTTTTATCAAGCTACCAAACCCTTGCTCAAAATGAGCTATACGGCTACCCGACATCGCATGGAAGCACAGTCGGCATCGGTGGTTTTTGAAACTGAAACGGAAGATTTCTCCGGAGAAACGAGTCGCAGTAAGCAGGTTTCAGGTGTTGCACTGGAAATTCTGCTGCGATATGGCTCCTTCACCGATCGCACTGTCGTGGGTTTTCGACGGGATGCGACTGCTGAGTACAGAATCAATGAGGATGCGGTAAAAATGATGAGCCCTCATATCAACATTCCTCAAATCTGGTCCATGCAGAATAAGAACCAACTGGCAATCAATATTCTTCCTGATTACCAGTTGCCGGTGATGCTGGGTTTGCATACTGGTTGTGCCGGAGAGTATCGTATCTCGTTAAAGAATAGTTCCAGGTTGGATTACAGAGATGAAGTATGGTTGACAGATACCTACACAGGTAAAACTATCAATTTGATGAACGAGGATTATGTTTTTAATGAACAATCGAGCCTTGAATCGGACTCCCGTTTTCAACTGCGTTATCGATCGGCACTTTCCACAGGTAGTAGTTCAGCGCAGGTTTCATGTCCCTTCATAGTGGAAGCAGGTAAAGGCTATCTGGTAATAAGAAAACCCGACACCTCAGCTAGCTGTGATGTTTACACCATTTGCAATTATAGCTACACAGCTGGCTGTGACGTGTATTCCGCATCGGGAATTATGACGCATAGGTTTAGTTTCCCTGGAAATACTACTTCGTCGTATTCGGAAAAGCTGACACTCCCGCCGGGAATTTATCTGTTACGTTGGGGACCTTATCAGGATCATTGTAAAAAAATAACTGTTTTTTAAGTCATAACTGTAATTAGCTATCCTGCAATAGGATAGTTCTGATTGTCTCTGTAATGTGTTTAACCTGTAAAACCTTGTCTCTGTATGAAACGAGCATGTAACTACTTCACATCCAAGGTTTTGGTAATGTTGGCATGCGAGTTCCATACGACCGTTGAAAAAACAATAATAACCGTATGAAAAAAAGACATCTGCTACTTCTTGTTTTTTTTGTGTTGGCCATTCTGCCCATCCTGCGTGCCAATCCATCCGGACTGTACCAACATCTGCCCGAATTCCCAGGCGAACCGGGCAGTACTATCGGACAAGCTGTGCCACTCGACAGTCGTAGTCTTATGTTCCTGTTGGCTGGTGTGGTCGTATCTATCAGAGCTTTTTTGCCGGCCGGTCGTGGACGGAAAAAGAATGGATGATGAAAAAATATACTTCCACGTTTGGCGAATTTTGTTGCCTGACAAACGTTTGCGAAAACCGACGGTTGGTTTTTTAAACTCCAACTTCGTTAATTGCTCTTTTTTACGTAAGTTTGCACGGAAAACCAAAATAGGAATAAGTGTTCAACTTAATAATTACAGAGTATGAAATTAAAAGTGATGTGGATAACACTGCTGAGTGTTGTCCTGCTGATAGCATGTGGAAAACCCGAATACAAATCCTACGACGACTATCCGGTGTATGAGGGTACTGATTTGGAACTGACCTATACTCCGCAGGCTTCGAGCTTCAGGGTTTGGTCGCCGGCTGCCGATCAGGTGAAGCTCTTTCTGTATGACGATGGTCTTGATGGACCTGCAGTGCAGGTTGAAAATATGAAGCGGTCAGAAAAGGGAACATGGAAACTAAAGCTTGATGGCGACCTCAAAGGCAAATTTTACACTTTTCAGGTGAAAGTGGGAGAGAAGTGGATGGCCGAAACACCCGGTATGTGGGTAAAAGCAGTTGGTGTAAACGGCAAACGGGCAGCTATCATTGACATGAATGAAACAAATCCGGAAGGATGGGAACTCGACCGTCGTCCTCCGTTCGAAAATCCTACCGATGCTGTGATTTACGAAGTGCATATGCGCGACTTTTCTATTTCACCGACTTCCGGAATGAAGCACAAAGGTAAATTCCTGGCATTTACGGAGAAAGGTACAAAGAATGCGGCCGGACAGGCTACAGGTATCGATCACCTCAAAGAACTGGGCGTAACCCATGTTCACCTGCTACCGTCCTACGATTATGCTTCTATCGACGAAACCAAACTGGAAGAAAATAAGTACAACTGGGGCTACGATCCCTTGAACTATAACGTTCCCGAGGGTGGATATTCCACCGATCCCTACGATCCTGCCACCCGTATCCGTGAGTTCAAGCAAATGGTGCAGGCACTGCACCAGGCTGGGATCCGTGTAATTATGGATGTAGTGTATAACCACACCTTTACCGGTGAAGATTCGCACCTGAATCTGCTGGTACCCGGGTATTTCTACCGCTTCAATGCCGACCTCACCTGGTCGAATGCTTCAGGATGCGGTAATGAAACGGCTTCTGAACGCCCCATGATGCGTAAGTTTATTGTTGAATCGGTTCTACACTGGGTCAATGAATACAAAGTGGACGGTTTCCGCTTTGATCTGATGGGTATTCACGATGTGGAAACTATGAACCAGGTGCGTGCTGCCCTCGATAAGGTGGATCCTTCCATTCTCGTATATGGTGAAGGCTGGACTGCTGCGGGTTCTCCTCTCCCGGAAGAGCAACGGGCTGTAAAGGTGAATACCCTTAAAATGGATGGAATTGCGGTGTTTAGCGATGATATCCGCGATGTACTCAAAGGCAACTGGACGAACTCTATTCCGGGTTTTGTGGCCGGAACCGATAGCCTCGAAGGCGCTCTGAAATTTGCAATCGTGGGAGGCGTAGAACATCCTCAGGTAGATGCTTCACAGGCCGTCCACACGAAGATGCATTACGTGAACCACCCCACTCAGGTCATCAATTATGCTTCCTGTCACGACGATATGTGCCTGGTGGATAAACTACGTTCGCGCTTGCCGGAAGGAGCTACTGAACAGGAAGTGAAGCGATTTAGTAAACTTGCTCAGACTGTGGTGTTTACATCTCAGGGGATTCCATTTATTTATGCCGGGGAAGAGCTATACCGCGATAAAAAAGGGGTAAACAACACCTATCAGTCGCCCGATTCAATCAATAAAATCTACTGGGATCAGAAATCGACACACCTGGATGTTTTTGAGTATTACCGCGACCTGATTCGTCTTCGCCGCGAACATCCTGCCTTCCGACTTACTACCAGTGAGATGGTACAACAACACCTGAAATTCCTGGATACCTCCGCTACTCCCAATGTGGTGGCCTACACCCTCAATGGAAATGTCAATGGAGACACATGGCGTGATATTCTGGTAATTCTCAATGGCAATCGTAAACCGGTAAAAGTTTCAATTCCTAAAAATGAATGGGATCTTGTGGCACACGATGGAGTAATCAATCTTCAGGGAATGGGTATTGTGAAGGATACGGTACTCATGGTGGCGCCTTCTTCTGCTTCAATTTTGAAAAAATAAAACCTGTCAACTTATGTTAGCATCGCTCTTCCAGCAAATTACGGGGCATAAACCGGATAACATAACGGAACTTTCAGCGTCGGGGTCGAACCGGCGCTATTTCCGTCTGGTACATACTGATACTTCTGCATCCACTCCTGAAAGCGGTGTGTCAGCTGATTTCGTTGATCCGAAAACTACTTCTCCGGACCCAGTTGTTCTTCCAAAATCGATTTCACTGATTGGTGTCGAAGGTACATCCATTGAGGAAAACCGGGCCTTCATGGCCATGTCGGCTCATTTCGCTGCACAGGGGCTTCCGGTTCCGAAAGTGCTGGTGCGTTCCTACGACGATAAGTACTACCTACAGGAAGATTTGGGAAATACCCTTCTTTTCGATTATATCGCCGAAGGTCGCAAAACGGGTGTATTCCACGAGTCGGAAAAGGAGATGCTTCGGGAAACCATGCGCCTTCTTCCTAAAATCCAGGTGAAAGGGGCCATCAATTTCGACTTTTCGGTGTGTTATCCTCAGCCGGAATTTAACGAACGTTCCGTATTCTGGGATCTCAACTACTTTAAATACAATTTTCTGAAGGCTTCCGGACTCGATTTTCAGGAAGATCGTCTGGAAGACGATTTTCAGCGCTTGTCGGAAATTCTCCTGCGCTCTCAAACGGATACTTTCATGTACCGCGATTTTCAGAGCCGCAATGTAATGATACGAGATGGCAATCCGTATTTTATTGATTTTCAGGGTGGACGCAAGGGACCGCTCCACTACGATGTGGCATCTTTCCTGTGGCAGGCCAAAGCGAAATACAACGAAGAGCTGCGGGAAGAACTGCTGACAGAATACCTCGATTCACTGGCAGAAGTGATTGTCGGCGAAAAAGCGTCAGACAATCTGGCTAGTGTTGCTGATCCGAATCATTTCCGCGAACAGTTGCGCCATTTTGTGCTCTTTCGTACGTTGCAGGTTCTTGGAGCCTACGGTTTCAGGGGCTATTTCGAGAAAAAACCGCATTTCCTGCAAAGTATTCCCTATGCGATGGAAAACCTTCGTGTCATCCTCCGCGATGAATTAAACGGCTATCCTTATCTGGTGCAGGTGCTCAGGCAAATGTGTGAACTGAAACAATTCCGGGAAGTGGCGGTTCGTAAACCGCTGGTTGTCAAAGTATATAGCTTCTCGTTTAAAAAAGGTATTCCGCACGATGATTCGGGGAACGGTGGTGGCTTTGTGTTTGATTGCCGTGCTGTTAACAATCCCGGCAAATACGAGCGCTACGCCCATTTTACAGGTCTCGATGAGTCGGTAATTCAGTTTTTGGAAGAAGACGGTGAGATACTAACACTTCTTGAAAATGCTTATACCATGGTGGATGCTTCAGTGAAACGGTATAAGGACCGCGGTTTTACAAACCTGATGATTAGCTTCGGTTGTACTGGTGGTCAACACCGATCCGTGTATTCGGCTCAAAAAATGGCCGAACATATCAACCGTGAGTTTGGGGTGGAAGTACACCTCATTCACCGGGAACAAAACAAGGAAGAAGTCTTTGGTGCAAAAAACTAAGCATTAGCGTATGAAACGAGCATATAACTGTCACACATCCAAGATGAAGATAATGTTGGCATGCGGGTTCCATACGACTCTTAAAACAATTTAGTGTCAAATGAAAGCAATGATCGTGGCGGCCGGGATGGGTACCCGTCTCAAACCTCTTACCGATTCGATTCCTAAAGCATTGGTGCCTGTAGCCGGAAAGCCCCTGCTCGAACATGTTATCCGTAAATTGGTCGCTGCAGGAGTAACTGAAATAGTGATTAATGTGCATCATTTTCCGGAACAAATCATTCAGTTTGTGAAGGAGAGGCAGAACTTCGGAGTGAAAATTCACTTTTCGGATGAAACAGATCACCTGCTCGAGACGGGTGGGGGAATTAAGAAAGCACGGAAATGGCTGGAAGGTAAAACGGTATCAACAGCCAGCAGTAAGCCGGCAGATGACTCAGAGCCTAATTCTCAAGTTGGATTTACTTCCAATGTACATAATGCCGAAGATCCTTTTCTGGTGCACAATGTCGATATCCTTTCCAATCTCGATACCGCTGCTTTACTGACTCAGCACCAACGTACTCAGCCTCTTGCCACACTTGTAGTGAGCGAACGCGAGACCTTTCGCTATTTTCTTTTCGATGATGATAACCGCCTGCGGGGATGGACCAACCTTAAAACCGGTGAGGTAAAACCCGCTGACCTGCGTCACCCTGAACTCTACCGTAAACTGGCCTTTTCTGGCATACAGGTACTATCACCTGCTATCTTCAAATTAATGGAATCCTGGCCCGAACGCTTTTCCATCACCGATTTCTATCTCGAAAACCTGAAGGACCACACTATCCTCGGCTTTTTACAGGAAAATTATCAGATGATTGACGTTGGCAAACCCGGAAGCATAGAAACAGCCACCTTAATGTTTAATGTTTAATGATAAATGATTAATGGGTGCAGTTACGAGATTATATACGTTGAAAGAGAATAACTAAAACTCATAATTATAAACGGTTACCAACAATATAAAAACGTAAATAAATCGTACCTTTGCACCCATTAATCATTTATCATTAAACATTAATCATTAAAAAATCGTGTCTTTTACCACCGTTATCAAGCCTAAAAACCGCCTGTTCGAAGTCGATTTTCGCGAAATATGGCAGTACCGCGACCTGTTTGCTATGTTTGTAAAGCGCGATATCATTACACAGTACAAGCAAACAGTGCTGGGCCCCACCTGGTTTTTTATTCAGCCTGCCCTCACAACAGTGATGTACATGATTGTGTTTGCTGGCATAGCGGGCATTTCAACCGACGGTCTGCCCGAAGCGCTGTTTTACCTCGCGGGTATCGTGACCTGGCAGTACTTCGCTGATTGTCTGAATAAAACCTCGTCGACCTTTACCACGCATCAGGCCATTTTCGGGAAAGTGTATTTCCCCAGGCTGATTGTGCCCCTGGCAACCGTCACGTCCAACCTTATGCGAATGGGTATTCAGTTTTTGCTGTTCGTGGCAGTGTACCTCTATTATTGGTTTACCGGCGTGCAGATAGCGCCCACCATTTACCTCCTGCTACTTCCCCTGCTCATTGTGATGCTGGCCGGACTGGCACTGGGTTTCGGCATCATCATCTCCTCGATGACTACAAAGTACCGCGACCTGACCATCCTGTTCAGCTTTATTGTACAGCTCTGGATGTATGCCACGCCGGTGATTTATCCCCTGAGCACCATGTCGGAAAAGCGACAAGCGCTGATGGCCCTGAATCCGGTGACATCCATCGTCGAAACCTTTCGTGTAGCTACTATGGGAATAGGTACGTTTAACTGGAATTACCTGATTTACAGTTTTGTATTCATGGTGGTGCTATTGGCTGTCGGCATAGTTGTGTTCAATAAAGTGCAACGTAGTTTTATGGATACGGTATAAGTACTTTTTACAGAATGCTGCTTTTCTTTCCAAATGATAAAAAAAACGAGTCATTTCGTCAATTTTTTGTTAACAAGACTTTCGTAATCTAAAGAAAATGCTAACTTTGCTACTGATTTCAAATCCAAAATTTCCAATTTGCAGACTCCGGAATAATTCATCTGCATTTTGGTTATTTTATTAATTAATAAGATGTTAGCCCTCTGGTCGTGGGACTGACAGGGCTGTGCTGTTGATATTCATGAATATACTAGTTGCTAATCATTTGCTCAGGCAAACAGGGGGAACGCAGAATTACACCTACGCATTGATAGTTGAGTTGCTTCGGTTGGGTCATCAGGTCGAATATTTTACCTTTAAAAAAGGCATAGTTTCCAAAAAAATTGAAGAGTTGGGCGTGCGCTACAAAAGTCTCAGCCAGTACGACCTGATTTTGGCAAATCACAATACATCCCTTGAACTCTTGCACCGGTACGGGTTTATTATTCAAACCTGTCACGGGATGTTACCTGCCCTTGAGCAGCCTTCGAGCTACGCCGATGCACATGTCAGTGTGACACGTGAAGTTTACATGCACCTCAAATCCAAAGGTGTAAACTCTACCATTATTCACAACGGCATCGATTGCAGGCGTTTTAAACCCACCCGGGAGCTGAATCCTCAGCTTCAGTGTGTACTTTCGCTTTGTCAGACCCAAGAAGCGAATGCGTTGGTGGAGGAAGTATGCAGGCAACAACAGTTGCGCTTTCTGACGGCCGACAAGCGATTGCACAACGTTTGGGAGATTGAGGAACTGATCAATCATGCCGATATGGTAGTAGGAATCGGGCGGTCGCTCTACGATGCGATGGCCTGCGGACGAACGGTTGTCTCGTTTGATAAGCGGACCTACAGTACAGCGCTGGGCGATGGGTACCTTCATTCCGAAAATGTTGTAAAAGCGATGGAGCACAACTGTTCAGGCAGAGGCACCGGAAGAAAGATGGATGCCGCCGCTCTGGCCGAAGAATTTAAAAAATACAATCCTGCCGATGGGCAGTTCCTTCGTGAATTTGCCCTTCAGGAATTAAACATCGAAAAGGCCGTGCAGCAGTACCTGGCCATTGCAGAACAACACGGCCCGAAGCAACCACGACCGGTAAATTACTTATACGCCAGATACCTGCACTTAAAAGGGCGGCTCGCCTGAAGTAAGAAACCATGACCGCCATCGAATTTGAAAATATCTCGAAACAATACCGGTTGGGACTCGTTTCCACCCGTACCCTGTCGCATGACCTGAACCGCTGGTTTCAGATGAACATCCGGGGAAAAGAAGATCCCTACCTGAAGATTGGCGAAGTGAACGACCGTGCGCACCGTGGCGAGAGCGACTATGTATGGGCGTTGAAAGACATCAGTTTTAAAGTGGAACAGGGCGATGTGCTGGGCATTATTGGTAAAAACGGCGCTGGCAAGTCCACCCTTCTGAAAATCCTTTCCAAAGTAACTTCGCCCACCACCGGCACCATCAAAGCCCGTGGCCGCATCGCCTCCCTGCTCGAGGTAGGCACCGGCTTCCATCCCGAAATGACCGGCCGCGAAAACATCTACATGAACGGCGCCATCATGGGGATGACCAAAGCCGAAATCACCCGCAAGCTCGACGAAATAGTGGACTTCTCCGGCGTGGAGCGCTACCTCGACACCCCCGTTAAGCGCTACTCCTCCGGCATGACCGTACGCCTCGGTTTCGCCATCGCCGCCCACCTCGAACCCGAAATATTAGTGGTGGATGAGGTGTTGGCAGTAGGAGATGCAGAGTTTCAGAAGAAGGCGATTGGGAAGATGCAGGATGTTTCCCGTGGGGAAGGACGTACGGTGTTGTTTGTGAGTCATAATATGGCGGCGGTGCGTAATTTATGTACACGTGTTATAGTTATGGAGAAAGGGCAAGTAGTTTTTGATGGTAAAGCAGAAAAGGCAATTTCTAACTATATCGCTGGACAGACTTATAAACAAATTCATTTTCCTGAAAATAGTCAGGTAAAATCAGTAGAAATTAAACATATAAACAGAAATATCCACTTAAAAGTTAAGTACAATGGTGATAGGATAATAAAACAACCAAATTTGGGATTTGTAATATATGATAATTACGATAACCCGTTATTTGGTACAAATCCTATAAATTTGGGAATTTCTGATTTTGGAAAACCAAAGAACAAGGGAGAAGTTGAAGCTATAATTAGTTCTCCATTACTTACTAACGGATTATATCCTGTTTCAATTTGGTTTAGTGATGGCATTCAAAGAAGTGAAGACGATACCATTTATCAGGAAGAAAAATGCATATCGCTCGAAGTCGAGAATAATGGAGATTTATATTTTCAAAAAAACATATCGGCAGAAGGTTTAATTATCCCGATAGTTGATTTCAAATTTAAATAAGCTTCATATGAGTAATGAAAAATATATTCATGATGAAGTTCATCATAATATTAATTCTCCATTGATCATTGTACCGTATATAATCGAAAAATTAAAACCAAAAAGTGTTGTAGATGTTGGTTGTGGTATAGGAACTTTTTTGAAAGTATTTAATGATTTTGGAGTGAAAGATTATTTGGGTATTGATGGTGAGTGGGTAAACATACAACTACTCAATAAATACATAGAAGAGAATAATTTTAAAGTATTAAATCTTGAAGAAGAGTTTCAGCTTGAAAGAAAATTTGATTTGGCCATTTCATTGGAAGTTGCTGAGCATTTGAAACCGGATTCAGCAGATATTTTTGTAAGGAATCTTGTGAAATTAAGTGATGTAATCGTTTTTTCTGCTGCTTTTCCCGGTCAAGGAGGACAAAATCATCTTAATGAACAATGGCCTACCTACTGGGCTGAGAAGTTCAATCAACACGGGTATGCCTTTTTGGATTATTTAAGACCAGTCTTCTGGAACAACAAAGATATTTATTCATGGTATAAGCAAAATATGTTTTTAGTTGTAAAAAATCAAAAGGAAGAAGTAGCTGATTTGTTTAGTCAGATAGTTCCGGTTATTAATTACATTCACCCAGACTATTATAACTCCAGCCTTCAATTAATTGATAAAAAGTCTTCATATGAGTCTGAATATGAGAATTTGGTAAAAGGAAGAGCTGGTTTTGTCATTTATATTAAAATGATAATTAAAAGTTTATTGGTTGCACTTAAGTTTAGAAAGTGAATTCCGAAACTGTAACATTACCCTTATTGTCTATTGTAATTCCGTTTTATAATGTAGAAAATTATATTTCGGATTGTTTGGAAAGTGTTTATAATCATGAAATTCCAGAAAATTTGTATGAGGTGATTTGTGTTAACGATGCCTCTCCTGATAATTCAAGAGAAATAGTTCTTGATTTTCAGAAACGTCACACCAATTTAATTTTAATTGAACATGATGTAAATAGAAAGCTTGGAAGGGCAAGAAATACCGGAAGGAGTATAGCAAAAGGCAAGTACATTTGGAATGTCGACTCTGATGATATGATTAATAAAAATTCAATCCAAATTATTTTAAAGGAATGTGAATTATTTGACCTTGATGTCCTTATTTTTAATTTTGATCGTAAAGTTGACCAAAAGCAATCCACCAATAATGATTACCCATTTAAACATACTGAAACTTTTAAAGGAATAGATTTCCTTAACATTTATTGCATCGGCAACTTTAGTGAAATAAGTCCTATATGGACTCAGGTTTATAAAAGAGAGTTTTTAGATAAACAAAACATTTTCTCACCTCCAATAAACATGGGAGAAGATGTGCCCTTTACGCTGAAGTCGCTCTTACTTGCCGAACGCATAAAATCAATTACCCAGAGTTGCTATGTTTATCGTATTAACGACTTATCATTAGGTGGAAAAATTGAGATATTGCCTGTTGCAGAAAAGCTGTATGAGAAATGTTTTATATGCGCACGTTTGGTTTACGATTTATACCGAATGGTACCTGTGAAAGAGTTAGCTGTTAGAAAGGAGTTCCGTGCAGTTTCCAATTATATTATTTCAATATATACTAAATATTATATCCGTCTAAGTAAAAGTGAAAAGAGTAACTTTAATACACTTTGCAGAATAAATATATTTTATGATTTTAAAGTAATCAAATTATTGAGTTTTAAAAATCAGATTTTCTTTCTGAAACATGTGCTCTGTGGTTTCAACAATTGACAATAATACCGTGCCAAACATATCCATTGTTATACCTGTTTTTAATGCTGAGAAGTTTATATTTGAGACCTTATCATGCGTTCAAAATCAAATATTTAGAAATTTTGAATGTGTACTGGTTAATGATGGTTCAACAGACAATTCACTGCAAATTATAGAACGTTTTATTGAAAAGGATGATCGATTTAGGGTGATTTCAGTTCCCAATCACGGATGTGCCAACATCCCAAGAAACATTGCAATTAGAAATTCCACTGGATTGTTTGTGTTTAATCTGGATGCTGATGACCTTATAGAATTAGATACTATTGAAAAAGTTGTTCAGAGACAACGTGATACCAGTGCTGACATAGTGATACTGAGAATGATTGGTTGTGCAACCCAATCTAAGGGTGAAATTTGGAGATTACCTCTTTCCGATTTTGATATGAATCAAGTTCTGGAAGGTAAAGATGCCTGCAGATTAACTATAGGTAAATGGTTGATACCCTGTAACGGAATGTTAGTTAAAAGAGATTTGTTTCAAAATGTTCCTGAAGGTAAGTATTTCATTTCAGATGAGATAGCCTCAAGACATTTACTATATAAATCAAATAAAGTAGCTTTTGCTGAAACAAAATATTTTTACAGGAATAATAATGAATCTATTACAAGATATATATCACCAAAACTTTTTGACAGATTACTTACTGATGAAATTCTCAATCGGTTTGTAGATGAAAAATTTGAATTATTGGATCCTGTAAATGTTCTATTTAGAAACACGAGACTTTTCAATCTAATATATTTACAACATGATTTTATCAGGTATAGAAAAAGTTTTGATAACAGTTTAAGTGTGGAAATAGCCATGAATTTCGTGAATGTATATAATTCTCAAAAAATCAATTTGTTAAAAAAAGAATTACCGTTTTTTCTTTCTTTGCTTTTTACTTCCGGTTATACTGTCTTTAAAATTGCTTCATTTCTTTATGTGTTGATTAAAGACAGGAAAGGTAGAAAATACCAAATGAAATAAATGTTGAAGTTTTCATTCATTATACCTGTTTTTAACGGAGAGCAATATATGGAGAAGTGTCTGATGAGTATTGCCTGTCAGAAATTGGAAAATCTCGATATTGAAATTATCTGTATCGACGACAAATCCGCTGATAACTCAGTAGCTGTAATAGAAAGATTACAAAAAGAAATCTCGAATCTGCTTCTGATAAAGAATGAAATAAACTTAAAAACAGGAACAGTTTGCAATATAGGACTCGACAACGCCACCGGAGATTATCTTTGGTTTGTTGGTCAGGATGATTGGATTGAAGAAAATTCATTGAAAAGGTTAATGACTATCATTCATGATTCAGAACCAGAGGTGATTGCCTTTAATTACAACAGGGTCGACTTTTCTGAAAAAAAATTACATTCAGCTGAAGTTTTTGATAATACCGGAATTGTTGATGGTCCTGGTTATATTCGTAAAAGATTTGGAGAGTCTTTTTCTCATTATTTGCTTGGTTATGAGTGGAGGGCAGTCTATAAAAAGGAGTATTTGCTAACTAATAATATCAGATTTCCTGATAGTGTTATTTATGAGGATACTACTTTTTTATTTAAATCATTATTATATACATCAAAATTATATACAATTTCCGATTACCTGTATTTTTACAGAGTAAATAAAGCTTCAATTACCGATTTTTCCAAAAAATACAGAGGTGATCTTATTTATGAATTTGCATTTATTTCTGGGAATGAGGTTTTGAATTTGGCAAGAGACATAGAGCGTTCACATCCTGATTTTTCAAGTGCTTTATTTGAAATGGCAAAGTGGTATTTCAATGGATTTGTGCCAAAAGTTGTATGTGCTTCAATAAAGCAGAAATTGATTTTTTACCAATTTGTTTTTGATGATAATAATCATAGGTTACTTCCTAATGAATACCTCAACTCATTATCAAAAGTACTTATTAACAGTCAACTTGGTTTTATTTGTTCTGTATTATTTATGCCATTTTATTATTTGAAGAGACTTGCAAAGAAAAAGAAGTCTAATGAAAGAAAATGGTGTTATTAATTGTATTTGATTTTATTTTGACATTTTGTTTGACAATTCTCTGATGATACTTGTTTCTGTATTAGTTCCAACTTATAATCGTTCTGATGTTATACAAAAATCATTAGATTCATGGACAAAACAATCAGTTCCAGAGTCACATTTTGAAGTAATAGTAGTTGATAATAATTCAAAAGATAACTCTGCGGATATAATTAAGAGTTTTGTGTCCGGATTCACTAACATTATTTACTTATTTGAGGAAAAAAAAGGTTCCACCCATGCCCGACATGCCGGAGCAAAAATCGCCAAGGGCGATATTCTCATTTTTTGTGATGACGACGGTTTATTCAATCCTAACTGCATTGAGTCAATACTTGACGTTTATAAAATGAACCCCGAAGTTGCAGCTGTAGCCGGAAAAATTGACGTTCAATGGGATAGAGAGGCGCCGGACTGGATTGAACCTTATTCATTTATGCTGGGAAAGCT
>JANJXE010000258.1 GCA_024709185.1 Paludibacter sp. | reverse complement strand
TTTCGAATAATAGCCGGGAAAATGTTCTGAATGATATAAATAGTATTGAACTGCGAATTCTTCGCTTAATAAACTGATTATAATGGAAACAGAACTTCCCGGAATTATACTCATTATAGCATTGATTATGTTGATGTTCGCCATGGTTTTCACATTGTACCGGGTACTCAAAGGACCAACTATTAACGATCAGATTGCGGCAATGGATTTGTTGGCTTCCACCATTATTGGTATTATCCTGGTGTATGGAATGCTCATCGACAACCGGATGTATTTTGATATCACCATCATCATAGCACTGGTATCTTTTATTGGTACAATAGCAATATCAACTTTTATAAAAAACAAAAATGGCTAACCTGATCATTTCCATCCTCATTCTATTGGGTGCGTTTTTTATTCTGATTGCCTCAATCGGCATGGTTCGGTTCAGGGATCTGTATGGTCGGCTCCATGCTTCTACAAAAGCGACTTCCTTTGGTATCTTGCTGTTGTTGATAGGGGTAAGCCTGAATTTTAACGAAGTAAATGTGTATGTGAAAACAGTGTTGATAATTTTCTTTATTTACCTTACCGCACCGTTGGCAGCACATTCCATTACAAAGGCAGATAAACAACCCAGGAATAAATATTTAAAAAACGTTTGCAGATTCAGTTGTAATAAACCCTGATAGGAGATAGCACTACGCCTCACACGCTTTTTATCAATCTTCCCCGCAACATATGCCTTTTCCCCGGTGGCCCTTTTAGGCGTTCCACCGTAAATCCTGCATCGCGAAGTGCTTGTTTTACAATTCCTTTTGCGCAATACGTAGTGAGAATAGCACCGGGATTACAATGCTGAGCCAGGGTTGAAAATCGTTCGGGTAACCAAAGTTCAGGTTCTTTTTCGGGCGAAAAAGCATCGAAATAAATCAGGTCGTAGTTATGGTCAGGGATATAGCGTGTAAAATCAACCTGAAGTTTACGTAATGAAAAATGGGGGCTTAATTGATGACAAGCACCCCAGGAGCAGGTATGAAGCTGTTGAAATGAAATCTGTTGGATTAAGTTTGCTGATTCTCCGTTTACTAACGATTCGTAATTCAGCTTTTCCCATTCCGATTGTTCCACCGGATACAATTCTACGGATGTGTACTGAATGCTAAGTCCGTTTTTCTCCGCATCAATCCAGCTAAGAAAAGCATTCAATCCGGTGCCAAAACCAACTTCAAAAACAGTAAGCTCCTTTAACAAAGAGCAGTGCAATCCGCGTTCAATAAAAATATGACGCGATTCCTGCACTGCTCCGTGTATGGAATGATAGGTTTCACCTGTCCGCTGATCCATCAGCGAATGCGAACCATCCTCAGTTAGCACTATCATGCCTTAGTTAATGTTTAATGATAAATGATTAATGATAAATGGGTACGGCTTAGGGACTAATTACATTTAAAGCATCCTGCATGGTTACAAGTCTTATCAAATGTATATCGTATTCAAAATCCCACCCATTAATCATTAATCATTAAACATTAATCATTAATAATTGTTTTTCTTTTCTTCGAAATAGGCTTGTTCGTGCAGACAGGCCGGACACGCTTTCGGCGCTTTTTTGCCTTTGTGAACGTAACCACAGTTGCGGCACTGCCATTCTGTTTCTTCTTCGCGTTCGAATACCTTTTCTGCTTCAACGCGTTCGAGCAATTTACGGTAACGACTCTCGTGTTCAGCTTCTACTTCTGCAATTTTACGGAAAGCTACTGCCACTTGTTTAAATCCTTCAGCATCTGCAATATCGGCAAATTTTGGATAGTCAAAAGCCCATTCTTCGTGCTCGCCATTGGCTGCTGCCAATAAGTTCTCAGCGGTTGTGCCCACTATGCCGGCAGGATACGATGCTGTGATTTCTACCATGCCACCTTCCAGGAAGCTGAAGAAACGTTTGGCGTGCTCTTGTTCCTGATCAGCTGTTTCAGCGAATACGCCTGCAATGTGCTCAAAACCTTCTTTTTTTGCCTGTTTTGCAAACATGGTGTAGCGCATGCGTGCCTGACTTTCGCCTGCAAATGCGGTCAACAGGTTCTTTTCAGTCTGTGTTCCTTTAATTGATGCCATTTTTAATGTTTTTAAAATGAATAGTTATTTCATGTTTATTCTCAGTCCTACAAAGATACACAATCCAACCTTCAACATCAACTGAAACTACATATTTATAATCATTCCAAATTTTAACAAACGCATAAAAATCCCTACCTTTGCAGGTGATAATTGAATCGGCGGATGAAGTCTCTTTATCCCACCCATTAATCATTAATCATTAAACATTTATCATTAAATGGTCAGTTACCTTCAGGTCGAACATCTTACCAAGTCCTTTGGCGATAATCTTCTTTTCGAAGATATTTCATTTGGAATATCCGACAATCAGCGGGTGGCGCTCATTGCGAAAAACGGGATGGGTAAAACCACGCTTTTAAATATTATTGCCGGCCGGGAAGATTATCAGGAAGGGCATATATCCTTTAAAAGGAATTTGCGGGTAGCCTACCTCGATCAGTCGCCCGAATTTCCGGCCGGACTTTCGGTGATTGATGCCTGTCTGCAAACCGATAACGAGGCAGTGCGTGCAATTGCCACTTACGAACATTGTCTGCATTCGGGCGATCACGACCTGCTGGCCGAGGCGATGAACCGGATGGATATGCTCAAAGCCTGGGATTATGAAGTGCGCATCAAGCAAATTCTGGGCAAACTGAAGATTACCGATTTTGAACAAAAGATAGGAGAGTTGTCGGGCGGTCAATTAAAACGGGTTGCGCTGGCGAATGTGTTGATTTCGGAACCGGAGCTACTGATACTCGATGAGCCAACCAACCACCTCGACCTTGAAATGGTGGAATGGCTGGAAGATTTACTTCGCCGTTCGTCCATGGCCCTGCTTATGGTAACTCACGACCGCTATTTCCTCGATCGGGTGTGTACCGATATCCTCGAAATTGATCGTAAAACACTATTCAAATATTCAGGAAATTATTCCTATTACCTTGAGAAACGGCAGGAACGCATTGAAAATTTCAACACGGAAACTGAGCGGGCACTAAATCTCTACCGTACAGAGCTTGACTGGATGCGCCGCCAACCGCAGGCCAGAGCCACCAAGGCGAAGTCGCGCATCGATAGGTTTAACGATATTGAAGATCGGGCGAAAATGCGTGTTGACAATGATACAGTGCAATTGGATGTGAAAGCATCCTACCTCGGGTCCAAAATATTCGAAGCGAAATACATCTCCAAATCCTACGGCGATGTGAAAATTGTGAAGGATTTCTACTACAACTTTGCCCGTTACGAAAAAATGGGCATTATTGGTAAAAACGGAACCGGCAAATCGACTTTCCTTAAAATGCTGTTGGGCGAAGTGAAGCCCGACAGTGGCTCTTTTGATGTAGGCGAAACTGTTGTGTTTGGCTATTATAGTCAGGACGGCTTGCAGTTTGACGAACAGATGAAGGTAATTGATGTGGTGCGTGATATTGCCGAGGAAGTTCACCTGGGAAACGGCCGAAAGATGTCGGCTTCGCAGTTTCTGAATCACTTCCTGTTTACCCCCGAAACGCAGTTTAACTATGTGTATAAGCTTAGTGGAGGAGAGAAACGAAGGTTGTATCTGTGCACTGTGCTCATGCGCAATCCGAATTTTCTGGTGCTCGATGAGCCTACCAACGACCTCGATATCGTTACCCTGAATATTCTCGAAGATTACCTGCGAAGCTTCAAAGGTTGCGTAATTGTGGTTAGTCACGACCGCTTTTTTATGGATAAAGTGGTGGATCATCTTCTTGTTTTTGAGGGAGATGCGGTTTTGCGCGATTATCCCGGAAATTACACCCAATACAGGGAGGATGATGAATGGAGGGCACTGGAAAGACCGGACGCTCCGGGTTCAACAAAAATCAACGGAGCCAATGGTGGGAATTCAAAAAACAAAAATGCTGCAGGCGCTTTGTCAAAAGATAAGTCAGGATCCACCACCGATACTTCCGGTTCTCAGCAGACAGCAGGATTGCAGCCATCTAAGCGTAAACTCTCCTTTAAAGAGAAAAAGGAATTCGATAGCCTTGAAATTGAAATTCAGGAGCTCGAAAATGAAAAGAAACAGGTAGAAGAACAGCTTTCATCGGGCCAACTCAGCTCGGAGGAAGTGACCAGCATTTCCAATCGCTATGCTGAACTCAACGACCTGATTGACGAAAAAACCATGCGCTGGCTGGAATTAAGTGAGGTTTAAAAAACAGACAATTACCCGGAGAGTATTTCAAAAGGAGGTTCGGTGTGAATGTTTAAATGGGTAGCAATGAAAGCATATATTGGATTAGGCAGCAACCTGGGCGACCGGGAACAGAATCTTCACAAAGCCATTGAGCTAACAGGAGAGAAGGCCGGTAGGGTAATCGCGGTTTCATCGTTTTATTATTCCGAACCGCAGGGCTTTGTGTCGGAAAATTACTTTGTAAATGCAGCACTTGAACTTGAAACATCACTATCTGCCCACGACTTACTAAGAGTACTTCAGGAAATAGAACTCCTACTGGGCCGTACTTCAAAATCAGTAAACGGTAACTATTCCGACCGCATCATCGATCTGGATATTTTAACGTATGAAAACGTGATCATGAATACGCAGGAACTTACATTGCCGCATCCACATATCAACGAAAGAGACTTTGTGTTGAAGCCTCTTCGGGAGTTAAAAGGGATTTAAGAAAGAAGTGAACTGATTCAAAGTGGTAAACTGAAAAAAATTATTTAAACAGCCGCATCTGCCTGATGATATT
>JANJXE010000165.1 GCA_024709185.1 Paludibacter sp. | reverse complement strand
TTTCATCTTTCGTATCGGTAAGCATGATATCGTACCGAATTCCACTGCCCACAAAGGACTTCTTGATTCCCGGAATTTTATCAACCGCACGATAAATATCGGTTAGCGGAGTATGGTCTGTATTCAGATTAAAGCAAACTTTCGGGAAAATACAGGACGGTTTTCTACATTGTTTACAGATTTCCATGTCCTTGCCGCGCATTTCGTACATATTGGCTGAAGGCCCCCCTAAGTCGCTTATATAACCTTTAAAATCGGGCATGGTGGTAATTTGCTTTACCTCGTTTAAAATGGACTCTTTGGAGCGGGAAACGATAAATTTCCCCTGATGTGCTGAGATAGTACAGAAGGCACATCCACCAAAGCAACCCCGGTGCAGGTTTACCGAGAATTTAATCATTTCGTAAGCCGGGATGGTTTTCCCTTTGTACTTTGGATGAGGCAAACGGGTATAAGGCAAATCGAACGACGCATCGAGTTCGCCCTGCGAAAGCGGTTGAAAAGGTGGATTTACCACTATGTACTTCTCTCCTGTTTTTTGAATCAGTCTGTCGGCATTATAGCGGTTCGATTCAATTTCAATATGCTTAAAATTAGAGGAGTACAATTTTTTGTCCTGCAAACAGGTTTCGTGATCGACCAACCTTTTGGTTATCCATTTCGGATGTTCCGGCACTTCTTTTACAATATAAGAAGTTTGTGGAATATGTTGAAGTTCCTTAAACGATTTTCCGTTTTTCAATTCTTCGAGAATTGCCAGAAGTGGCTTCTCTCCCATCCCATACACCAGCAAATCAGCCTTAGTGCCAAACAAAATTCCCGGCATGAGTTTATCCGACCAGTAATCGTAATGCGTAAACCGGCGAAGTGATGCTTCGATTCCACCTAATAAAATGGGGACATCAGGAAATAATTTCTTTAGGATATTACAATACACCACGGTGGCATAATCAGGGCGAAAATGTGGTTTACCATCGGGTGAGTAGGCATCATCGGATCGAAGTCGTTTGTTGGCTGTATAATGGTTCACCATCGAATCCATATTGCCCGCAGTGACTGCGAAAAACAAACGGGGTCGTCCCAGCTTTTTAAAATCACGTAAATCGTCCTGCCAGTTGGGTTGCGGAACGATGGCCACTTTCAGGCCCTGCGCCTCCATCATGCGACCAATAACAGCTGCGCCAAAGGAAGGATGATCGATATAGGCATCTCCCGAAAAGAGAATTACATCCAGTTCGTCCCAACCACGTAATTCAATTTCTTTTTTTGTTGTGGGAAGAAAATCGGTAAGTCGGTACTCTTTCGGTATCATACATTATGTTTCGTTAATAAAATTCTGAATTGCTTTTTCAACCTCCAGTTGAGCTTTCTGTAAATCATCGTTTACTATTTTTAGATCAAACTGAGGTGCGAACGAAAGTTCGTACTCTGCTTTAGCAACCCGTAAATCAATCATTTCAGGGCTATCGGTACCACGAGCTGTGAGACGATTCCGCAATTCATTGATTCCCGGAGGCGCAATAAAAACAAGCAAAGCGCGATCTCCATACTGTTTTTTTATATTCAGTCCTCCTATAACGTCAACATCAAAAAGAATGTTTTTACCATTCACACCAATTCGGTCAATTTCACTTTTCAATGTACCATAGTAACAATCTTTGTACACTTCCTCGTATTCAACAAACTCATCATTGGCAATTTTTGCACGGAACTCATCGGGTGTAAGAAAGTAATATTCCACACCGTTCTGTTCATTACCCCGTGGCAACCGACTTGTAGCAGAAATCGAGAATTCTATATCCAGTCCTTTATTAATCAAATAGTTAACAATAGTACTTTTACCTGCACCCGACGGGGCCGAAAAGATGATAAGTTTGCCAGCCATATAATGAAATTGTTTTACAATTTAAAAAAACAGTAGTCCTGTAAGCCGGGTTCTGTACCCCGATTGCTCAGGGCGTTTGTCATTTATCTCGAACAACTGTCGCCAGTTGCCTCCAGCAATCTACCCCCCGGCATCGGACGGGCCGTCCTACTGCGCCGGTATACATGATCTTGCAACCCATATGGCGTACGGCCGGCTATGTTACCATAACCGCCGGTGGGCTCTTACCCCACCTTTTCACCCTTACCTTTCCCCGGAGGAAAAGGCGGTCGTTTTCTGTTACACTACACTGCCCTCGCGAACAGCTTCCCGTTAGGAAGTATGGTGCCCTGTGTGGCCCGGACTTTCCTCCCCGTTGAAAAAACGGAGCGACAAACCGGACTACTGTTTTTCGAGGGCAAAGGTACTAAAAAATGAGTAAAAAGGAAATTCAGAAAATATACTAACTTTGCACCGGTTTGAGCCAGTATAATGATCTGAAAGACACATCAGAACAGGGGTCTCAATACTTAAATCACTTCATTAGTTTTCTTCAAAAAAAAATTAACCCAATGAATATCAATCCGTTCAAAAAATACTCTCCTGGACAAAGTGAACTCCCGCCCGGACAAGACATCCATTTTGTAAACAAAGTAATTAAATCCATTTTGATTATAGTG
>JANJXE010000157.1 GCA_024709185.1 Paludibacter sp. | reverse complement strand
GAAGCAGATTGTAGCAGAACAATACGAGCGTGCTAAACAAATATTACTTCAGAATGCTGAAGGGCACGAACGCTTGTCGACCTTGCTGCTTGAGCGGGAAGTCATTTTCTCGGAAGATTTGGAATCAATCTTCGGAAAACGTCCCTGGGCTTCGCGTCACGATGAGTTGATTCTTCAGAATGGAGATGAAGAAGAGTACGTACCATCCCTGGATGCTCCACAGGATTCAAAAATACAGATGGTTTCTGCAAAAACATCGGATATTGAAAATACGAACCTGAAAGAAGACACTATTGAGGTTCCAACAGATGATACTCCAACAGAAGAAAATCCGAACAAAGATGATACAACCATCGGATAGTTCCTCCCGTGAAAAAATTCTTTCAGCAGTCCGTAATATTCAGCAACGGACTGTTGTTGTTTCCTACAACTATCGTCCGGAAGATGTGTTCTTTCAACCGGATGACTTGCTGGCAGTATTTAAAGATGAAGTGGAGGCGGTTGCCGGTCAATGTAACGTTTTTAGTTCCGATGTTGAATTATATGCTTCAATAGCTGGACTAGTGAGCGAACGAAATTGGGAGTACCTGGTTACTGCTGACACTACCATTGCAGCAAACCTGAATAACTCAGGTATTGCAGTACGATCACCGGAAAACGATGTGCGTTCTATGCCTGCTGCGATTACTTCCTGCGAAGCCTTGGTAGCCCGTACAGGAAGTGTAGTGATGAGTAGCCGCCCTGAATTGGGACGTCAGCTCTATGCCTTTGCACCTGTTCACCTGGTGGTTGCAACTCTCGAACAGCTGGTTGCTTTTCCTGAAGATGCACTTGAATTGATGCAGAATCGTTATTCGGACGGTCTGCCGGCTGCTGTTACTTTTGTTACCGGCCCGAGTCGTACCGCCGATATCGAGAAAACTTTAGTGATGGGTGCACATGGTCCGAAAGAATTGCTTATCTTTGTTTTGAAGACTAAGGATGAGTAACCCAATCAATCTTCTGAACCATGAGTAATTTTCTTCAACGTACCCTGAGCGGATTCTTTTTTGTCCTGATTATCATTGGTTCTATTATCTGGAATCAATTTTCATTTGCCGGAGTATTTGCCCTCATTACAGGCTGGACGGTATATGAATTCCATAAACTCACCAACCAGCATCATCAGATTGATGTATTGCCTTTGGCGGGTATAGTGGGCGCGGTATTATTATTCACGATCTCATTTTTCTATGCCTCAGGGATTATTATCTATCCCGGATTTTCAGTTTATGGACTCTATGTGGTTGCAGTGTTGGTTATTGAACTCTACAGAAGAAAGGAAAATCCGGTGAATAACTGGGCCTACTTCCTGTTGGGCCAGGTTGTTATTGCCTTACCATTTTCTTTGCTCAGTTTTATTTTATTTATTGAATCCTATAATCCGCTCATCCTGATTGCTGTTTTTGCTACCATCTGGGTAAACGATACCGGTGCCTACCTTGTCGGAATGACGTTTGGCAAACATCGACTTTTCGAACGGGTATCTCCAAAAAAATCCTGGGAAGGATTTATCGGGGGTGCGGTGGCAGCACTAGCTTCAGGCTATGTATTTTCCTTGTTTATTCCTGAAATTAACCTGATACAATGGCTTATCTTTTCTGAGATTGTAGTTGTTTTCGGAACCTTTGGTGATTTGCTCGAATCGCTGCTCAAACGCACGGTTAATGTGAAAGACTCAGGAGATGTAATTCCCGGCCACGGAGGACTGCTCGATCGCTTTGACAGTATGCTTCTGGCAGCGCCGGCTGTTTTTATTTACCTTAGTTTTATTTTCAACGACGCTTTATTGAACTTCTTTAAAATTTTACCATTATGAACTTTGATGCAATACGATCTTATAACGATGATGAGATTCCAGCCGGGCTCGAACGCCTGAGTCAGAACAAACAGTTCATGAATGTGCTTTCAACAGTTTATCCCTTAATCCCTAAGGATGCTCTTCGTCAGCGACTGACTTCATTTAAGTCCAAAAACGATTTTCAAAAAGTAATGATTTATCCTTTTCTGCAATACCTCGAAGCCAACATGACAAAGGGTATCAATCTTAAAGGAAAGGAGAAATTGCAGGAGGGACGCAACTATCTGTATGTATCGAATCATCGCGATATTATACTCGATTCAGCTTTGTTGTGTGCAAAATTTTTGGAAGTCGGTATGGACACCGTCGAAATTGCTATTGGCGATAATTTATTGATTTTTCCATGGATTGAAGACCTGGTTCGTATCAATAAAAGTTTTATTGTACGACGTAGTCCGGGTGCCAAGCAAATGCTCGAAAGTTCGCGTCAGATGGCTCAGTATATGAAATACATCATCAATGAAAAAGGTCAGTCTGCGTGGATAGCTCAACGTGAAGGCAGGGCGAAGGATTCGAATGACCAAACGCAGGAAAGTTTGTTGAAAATGTTTAACTTGTGTGGAGACGGTACTTTTGCAGAAAATCTATCAGCACTTCATATTTGTCCGCTTAGTATTTCCTATGAATTTGACCCCTGTGATTACCTTAAAGCAAAAGAATTTCAGCAAAAAAGAGATAATCCTGAGTTTCGTAAATCGCCACAAGACGATCTGTTAAACATGAAAACGGGCGTTATGGGATACAAAGGGAAGGTTGTTTATACGCTTGCTGGTGAAATCAGTGAGAAAATTCAACAACTGGCCAGTCGGCTTAGTAATCGGAATGAGTTGGTATCGGCAACTGCTACCTTGATTGATTCACATATTTACCGAAATTACTCCATCTTTAACGTCAATAAAATTGCTTTTGATTTGCTGGAACAAAGCGATCGATTTGCATCGGAATATAGTTTGATGGAAAAGTTGGATTTCGAGAAGTACCTTGGAAAACAAATCGAGAAGATTGATCTCGATAACAAGGATGTTGACTTCCTGATGATCAAACTTCTCGAAATGTATGCAAATCCGTTGAAAAACTATCTTTCAGTAGCCCAGGATCTTCATCATTGATTTGTAACTCTGCTCTTTAGCAAACAA
>JANJXE010000495.1 GCA_024709185.1 Paludibacter sp. | reverse complement strand
TCTTTATTTTCTCAATGTTTTTGGGGGCAGCATTACAATTAACCAATATGTACGGGGATACCTACCTGAGCGATTTTAAAAGTATACCTCAATATTCCGATTCGTTTGTAGTGCGCTACTCTACTATCGTAATGTCGATTTCACAAATTTCGGAAACACTTTTCATTCTGGCTATCCCTTTTTTCCTGAAACGATTTGGAATCAAGAATGTGATGTTGATGAGTATGGCAGCCTGGGTATTGCGTTTCGGACTATTCGGTATGGGTAACCCCGACGATCGATTGTGGATGATTATCCTTTCAATGGTAGTGTACGGTATGGCCTTCGATTTTTTCAATATCTCTGGCTCTTTGTTTATCGAAACAAACACCGATTCATCCATTCGTTCCAGTGCGCAGGGATTGTTTATGATGATGACCAATGGCTTTGGAGCTATCATGGGAAGTTTCATTAGCGGAGTACTCATTGATAAGCTGTTTACACAAGCCGATGGAATGAAAGACTGGCCGGGCATCTGGTTTGCCTTTACCGCTTATGCAGCTGTGATAATGATACTTTTTGCGCTGCTATTTAAACACAAACACGAGAAATAATGATTAATGATTAATCATTTAAAATTTATCATTAAACATTTAAAAAGGTGTTTCATCAAACCGGGCACCTCCGAAGGGTGAGGTGGGCGGAGGTGGAGTTTCGAAACCCTGACCGGCCTGAGCATTCATTTTGGAAGGAATCGATTGATATCCATTAGGTGCGAAGGTGTCATCAACATCATCGTCGATATTAAGGAATTTCGCATATATATTTTTAAATTTCAACTGTATATCAGCTGTTGCTCCGTTACGATGCTTTGCTATAATAATCTCGGCTATTCCCAACAGTGAATTTCCCTGAGCATCCTCGGTCATTTTATAATATTCCGGGCGGTGTATAAAGCAAACCATGTCGGCATCCTGCTCAATTGCACCGGACTCTCGCAGGTCGGAAAGCTGCGGACGTTTACCATCCAAACCGGTACGTCCCTCTACTCCACGGTTCAACTGAGACAGCGCAATGATGGGAATATCCAGCTCCTTAGCCAACCCTTTCAACGATCGCGAAATGATACTTACTTCCTGCTCACGACTACCGAAACTCATTCCGGAAGCATTCATCAGTTGCAGGTAATCGATAATAATGATCTGAACATGGTGCTCACGTACCAATCGACGGGCCTTAC
>JANJXE010000146.1 GCA_024709185.1 Paludibacter sp. | reverse complement strand
TATGCCGTCTTCTGCTGGAACTGGATCCATCGATAAAAAATGTAAAGGTCTTGGTAGCCGAGGACATTGCGCTGAACCAATTGTTGATGCGAACCATACTCGATGATTTTGGATTTGAATGTGTTATTGCCTCCAACGGCCAACTGGCCACCGAACAACTGGAAGCCGGACATTTCGACATTGTGTTGATGGACCTTCAAATGCCTGAGATGAATGGATTTGAAGCCACCGAATACATCCGGAATATACTGAAATCGGACATTCCCATTATTGCGCTTACAGCCGATGTAACCACCGTCGACCTTGCAAAATGCAAGGCGGTGGGCATGAACGACTATATCGCCAAACCGATTGATGAGCGGTTGCTGTACAGCAAAATGCTGGGGCTGGTCAAAAGCTTACAAACCAACCTTGCCGAACCAGAAAAGGAAATCGATGAGTTACTTCCTCCAAGGTGTATTGACCTGAGTTACCTTTCCAGGCGTACTAAGTCGAACCCCCTGTTGATGATGGAAATGATTGCCCTATACCTGGAACAAACGCCACCCCTGGTGAAAGCAATGACCCTGGGTACTGAAGAGAAAGACTGGGCGGGCGTGTATGCAGCTGTTCATAAACTGATTCCTTCGTTTGCTATAATGGGCATGGGCGAGGCAGTCACAACCATGGCCAAAGAAGTGCAGGAGTATGCCGCAAGCCATCAACAAATAAGCTCTGTTGCACCCCTGGTTCTGCAGCTGGAACATACCTGCCTGCAATCCTGTATTGAACTGAATGAAGAATATCTGAAAATGAAAAATGAAAATGAAAAATAATAAACTGTTGATTTTTTTAGTGGATGATGATGCAGTATTTTTGAGATTACTCGAAATAGAATTCCACGAACACGGTGATTTCAATATTGAAACCTATGCCACCGGCGAACTATGCATTGAAAATTTGTCGCACAAGCCCGATATTATTATACTCGACTATCTGCTCGATGGAGTGGAAAGGGATGTTATGAATGGCATTGAAACACTTGATAAAATAAAAGCTTATAACCCCGAAATTCCTGTAGTGATGCTTTCGGCTCAGGATAAAATAAACGTTGCGATAAACTGCATGCACCACGCGGCCTTCGATTATGTTGTGAAAAGCGAAACAGCCTTTTTACGGTTGCAAAAAATAATTACCACCATTTTTGAAACTAAAAAGCTTCAAAAGCAACTTAGCTGGTATATGGAACGCATGTAAAACTGTGAATCTTGTAACATTCTTCATGAATTATGTAAAATTTTAAGCACCAAAAACCTTCATCTTTGCAGGGTGACAATACTGTCAAAAATTATCCCTGTATAAAATGAAAAAACGTAGTTTACAATTTCTTTTTCTCGCTTTCTGGCTTGTATTTCCGGCCGGCATTTTCGCTCAAGGTAACAGCAATTGGGACACAAGTCACAACTCAGCTGATTTCAGCACCCGAATCTCGATGGGACTTAAGGCTGGAGCAAATCTCTCTAACGTATACGATGCAGAAGGTGAAGAGTTCGATGCCGATGCAAAATTGGGACTGGCAGCAGGGGCATTCTTCCAAATCCCCCTTGGTTCGGTTCTTGGCTTTCATCCTGAAGTGATGTTTTCGCAAAAGGGATACCAGGGATCGGGTTCAGTACTGGGCAGCGAATACAATTACATCCGCACAACTAATTTTATCGACGTGCCACTTCTATTGGCTTTTAAAGCCGGCCCTATGTTCACCCTGGTACTGGGCCCTCAATACTCCTATCTTATCAGTCAGAAATACTTTTTGCACACCGCTTTGGGCGATATTAACCGCGAAGAACATTTCGAAAACGAAAATCTGGGCAAAAACACCCTGGGTCTCTCCGGTGGTTTCGATCTTAACCTGAGCCATTTAGTGCTGAGTGCACGCGGAGGCTGGGACATTCTGAACAACAAGGGCGATGGCACCTCCACCACTCCACGCTACAAAAACCGCCTGGTTCAGGTAACCCTGGGCTATCGATTTTAATCTGACTTATACAACAAACCATTCATTTACCTAAAAACAAATAAACAAGATGGACAATTTAAACGACACAGGAAAACTAGTGGGTGCATTGGTAGTCGGCGCATTAGCCGGAGCAGCACTCGGAATTTTATTTGCACCCGATAAGGGAAGCAAAACGCGCAGCAACTTATTCGAAGGAGCGAAAGACCTTGCCAATGATGCAAAGAAAAAGGTGACCGACGAAGCCGCAGCTCTTCGCAAACAAGCCGATGATTTGGAAAACGCAGTTAAGGACAAAGTGGAAGAAGTTTACGAAAACGTAAAACACAAAACCGAAGACGCGATTAAAAACCACAGGTAGTAAAAAAAGGAAAAAGCCAAACCTTACACCTTTGTAGGGTTCGGTTATTTTCCATCATTATAAAACAATTCACCAAACGCCGCTCCTATGCCGGAAATTAAAAGAATCGAAGAGTTAACCGACAGTGTGAAACAGTATTTGCTGTTGAACATCGCGATTTTAAAGCTTGAATCGACCAAACAGGCTTCAACAATCGGCGCCTCGGTAGTCAGCACATTACTTGTTGGCACAACCGTATTTCTACTGGTAGTTACGTTGAGCATCGGGCTTGGATTATACCTTTCAGCATTGCTGGGCGATACTTACTCCGGTTTTGCCATCGTAGCAGCATTTTATTTGTTACTCGCAGTAGTTCTTTTTACAGGAAGAAAGATACTAATTGAAAAGCCAATGCGCAATAAAATTATCAGAAGAATACTTTCACAGCCCAAATCCTGATGGATTTTCGACCCACTACTTAAAAAAAGCAACCCATGAGCTCAACCAACGATATGGAATCGACTAATCAAGGCTATTATTCAACCGGGCCTGATACTTTCACCATCACCAATTACTCTCAACTGGAAAGTCAGCTATCGGTGCTGCACCTGGAAAGAGATTATCAGGAACTGGTTCTTAAGGACTCGTTTCATAGCCTTATAACCAGCCTCAACCTTGTTTCGCTGTTTAAAGCAGCCACCAATCACGACCGCCCTGCCGAGTTGGCTAAATCGGGCATTACCCTTATCATTAACTTGATAACCAACCTCATACTAGGCAAACACCGCAGCATCAAAGGCTATTTAAGCTCAATCATGGTGGAACGATTCACCACAATGATAGTCGACAATAACTTATTCAGTATGATAGCCGGATTGACGACCTTATTTAACCGAAAAAAAGAAACAGAAAAAGACCAGGAATAGATTAATAAACCACTAAATTCTCCAAAAAATGAAATCAACAAAACGTTTTCCTTTCATGAGTATTGCTGTATTAGCAGGACTTATCCTCGTCGTAACGATGAGCTCTTGTGCTGTACGTTCCCATTTTTTAACTTCATCTGTAGTGCCTGCTGCCCAGGGAACTGTTGAAATAAAAAAGGATAAGAACAATAATTATGTAATCAAGATTGAGATTTCTAATCTCTCACCTTCCACGCGTCTGACTCCTCCACGCAACGCTTATGTAGTGTGGGTGGTACTCGACGACAACAGCTCTCGCAACCTGGGACAGATAAACAGTAACGAAGATTTTATGCCTAAAAACCTGAATGCTTCGTTCGAAACTTTATCAAGCTCAAAACCCGTGAAAATTGTGATCACTGCCGAAAACGATCCCGGCGTTCAGTATCCTTCCTTTCCAGATGTAATATTGACCACTGATTACTTAAATATCAAAAAATAATCATTAATTAAAATCGTATGCAGAAAATTATTTTAACACTGGCTGTTGTACTTATCACTAGCCTTGCTTTTAGTCAGAACCGTTTGTATGTTGGCACTTCACAGTTGAACCTTGGCGTAGGTTTGTCAACCTCAGGTATTCCTGTTTACATAGGATTCGATCATGGCATTACCCGCAATATCACCCTGGGAGCTGAAGCTTCGTTCAGGGCTTACCGCGAAAACTGGCACGACAACTACTACAACCACAACATCATTGGTATTTCGGGAAATGCCAACTACCATTTTAATTCTCTCCTGGGTATTTCGCCCCGTTGGGATTTATATGCAGGGCCCAATCTGGGTTTCTACATCTGGTCGTCGCCCGATGGATATGTAGGCGATCGTAGCTCGGGACTTGGATTTGGCGGTCAAATTGGTACCCGCTACTACTTCTCGAACCGCGCAGGTATCAATCTGGAATTCGGAGGAGGCAATGCCTTCAGTGGTGGCAAGCTGGGACTCACATTCCGCTTGTAATCATACTGCTACCTGCGCCTGACATTCCGGTGTAGAGTTGTAAAAAAACTACTTTAAACGATGAAGATGCCGGGTAACTCTGCAACTTCATCGTTTTTTTACTTTCTTAAAAAAACATCCCATGCTACTGAAACTGCCTTTTTACGCTAAAGCATCCCTGTTGTGTGCCGGAATGTATTTTCTGATTTCCATGCTATACATTGGTCAGGGACTGTTGCTTCCCCTGATTTTCGGAACGGTGATCGCTATTTTACTCCACCCGATGGTTTGCTTCTTCGAACGAAAAAAAATCAATCGAATCATCGCCATTTTAATCACCTTGCTTCTGTCGGTAATCGTAATCGCCGCCATAGCACTGTTTATGTATTCTCAATTGAGCTTGTTCAGCAAATCGTGGCCCCTTATTGTTGAAAAATTTACGAACCTGGCAAACCAGGCAATTCAATGGCTGCCGGGATTCCTGGATATCAGCGATGTAAAAGTAAATGCCTGGATTGCTGAAACTAAAACCGAATTACTCGACAACAGCAGTTCGGCCATCGGACAAACCCTGCTTTCAGTGGGAAGTAGCATGGTCATTATCTTTCTTATCCCTGTTTATGTTTTTCTTATCCTGTATTACAAACCTCTCCTGATCGACTTTATTCACCGCTTGTTTAATGCCGGTCGACAAAATCAGGTGACGGTGATTATCAGCCAGACCAAATCGGTAGTACAGCGCTACCTGGTAGGGTTGGTTATCGAAGTAGTACTAGTGGCCATTCTCAACTCAGCCGGACTTCTTATTCTTGGAATTGATTATGCGATACTTATAGGTATACTGGGAGCCTTGCTTAACCTGATCCCCTATATCGGTGGACTGATAGCGGTAGCCATGCCCATGATGATTGCCCTGGCAACCAAAGACTCGCCCTGGTTTGTGCTCTATGTAATCGGAGTTTATTACACCGTCCAACTCATCGACAATAATTACATCGTACCTAAAATCGTAGCCTCCAAGGTCAGAATTAACGCATTGGTTTCCATCGTAGTGGTATTGGCTGGTGGCGCATTATGGGGAATCTCAGGTATGTTTCTATCCATTCCGCTGACAGCCATTATCAAAGTCATCTGCGATCATATCGAACCTCTCAAGCCCATTGGGTTTCTGCTCGGTGATACCATGCCGGCCATCGGATTGCTGAAGATTAAATCTTCGAAAAAGAAAACAAATCAGTGAAACATGTAACTTTAATTTATTACTGTGTAATATAAAGCGTTGCTTATCAGTGCACCTTTGTAGTATTGAAAAGTCTCAACAAAAAAGCCATCACTGATTATTCATTACTAAATTAAACATCGTATGAGAAATGCAACCCAACTAATGAAACCCCTGAGAATTACAGTTCTATTTATATTAATTTGCTTGTTGGGGTCAACTGTTACATCCTGTACTGCGAGACGTTACGAACTTCGTTCCGACAATGGTCGGCACCTGGGGTGGTACAAACAAAAAAAACATCATCATACTGTGTATGTGATTGAAAAAGAGAACCATAAAAAATCGCATCCTGAGACCAGGGGTAGCAAAAAAGCAAAAAAACGATAACATGCCAATCCTGAAAGTTAAAAAAGAAGGTATTCTGCTCGAAAAACGCGATTTCGAATTTGAAAATGCAGGCGTACTCAATCCCGCGATCATTAAAGACGGTGACAGTGTCCATATTTTCTACCGCGCTGTGAGCACGGGCAATCATTCCACCCTGGGATATGCCCGCCTCGATGGCCCTTTGTACGTGGCCGAAAGGTGGGATATACCGTTTATGGTACCCGAACTCGACTACGAAACACAAGGTGTGGAGGATGCCCGCATCGTGAAAATCGACGATTTGTTTTATATGTCGTATACAGGGTATGATGGCATCAACGCCCGCGGGGCACTGGCTACTTCGAAAGACCTCAAGAAATTTAAGAAAAACGGTCTGTTAGTTCCGCCTATCACTTATTCGAAGTTTGTATATTGGGCCGAGAAAAACGGCAAGGTAAACGAAAACTACTACCGCAATCATAAATTTTATTACCAGGAAGCCGACCCCGATAAAAAGATGATGCTCTGGGATAAAAATGTGGTATTCTTCCCCCGGCGTATCGATGGGAAACTAGTATTTCTGCATCGCATTCGCCCCGGTATTCAACTGGCATCGGTAACCAATCTCGACGAACTAACCAAAGAGTACTGGAAAGCATATTTCCCCGATTTCCACCAGCATATTGTGATGGATCCCCTCTACAAGCACGAATCGGATTACATCGGCAGTGGCTGCCCGCCCATCGAAACTGCAGCCGGGTGGGTGCTTATCTACCACGGTGTTGAATCTACTGCCCGTGGCCTTGTATATTCGGCCTGTGCCGCATTACTGGACCTTAAAAATCCTGCCATTGAACTTGCACGCTTGCCTTATCCTCTGTTTTCGCCCGAATATATGTGGGAACGCCAGGGGGAAGTCAACAACGTTGTTTTTCCTACCGGCACTGCCTTGTTTGGCGACCGGTTGTACATCTACTACGGAGCTGCCGACGAACGCATAGGTTGTGCTTCGGTGAATCTCACTGAGTTGACTCAGGAACTTACGAACAATATCAAGCGATGAAAACCTCCCAACTTACGCCCGACTCAATGGCTTCACCAGCCGGGATAACACTCATTTCCAGGCTACTGCCAGCCTTCAACAACTCTACACACCAGCCCCCCGAAATCGTTTTCGTGTCGTCGTTTCCTCCCCGCGAATGTGGCATTGCAACCTATTCGCAAGACCTTATATCTGCACTGAACAATAAATTTGGTTCCTCCTTCACCATAAAAATCTGTGCGTTGGAGTCGGGCAAAGACACTTACAGCTATGGCGATGAAGTGAGTTATGTGCTCGACACATCCAACCCGATGGCTTTCGACGAAGTGGCCAGGAAATTAAACCGCGACACGTCGGTGAAGATGGTACTCGTACAACACGAATTTGGCTTTTTCAGCACACACGAGAATGATTTTATACATTTCCTGCACACCATCTCCAAACCGGTTGTAGTGGTTTTTCACACCGTTCTCCCCCATCCCAACGAAGTATTAAAAGCGAATGTACAGGACATCTCAAAGGCCTGTGGTGCCATTATTGTGATGACCCGCCATGCTGCTCTCCTGCTAAACTCCGACTATCATATTCCTGAAACAAAAATATCAGTCATTGCACATGGCACACACTTAGTTCCTCACCTCGACAAAAACGAATTAAAAGAAAAATACGGACTTAGCAACCAGAAAGTACTCACAACCTTTGGATTGCTAAGCTCCGGAAAAAGCATTGAAACAACTCTATGGGCTATACCTGCCATCGTAAAAGAGGTGCCTGATGTAGTTTTTCTGGTCATCGGTAAAACACATCCAGAAGTAGTAAAAAACGAAGGCGAGAACTACCGCAACATGCTCGACCAGCTGGTGTGCGAGCTGGGCATTGAACAAAACGTACGGTTTATCAACCACTACCTGGCCCTTCCCGAACTGCTTGAATACCTTCAGCTGACCGACATTTACCTGTTTACCACCAACGATCCCAACCAGGCAGTAAGCGGCACTTTTGTGTACGCAATGAGTTGTGGCTGCCCCATTATTTCAACCCCTATACCCCATGCCAAAGAAGTATTAACTGAAGATAACGGTATCATTATCGATTTTCAAAATTCGGAACAACTGGCTGATGGCGTACTGCTGTTGCTCAACAACGAACCCCTGCGAAAAAAAATCAGTCTGCATACGCTGCAAAAAATCATCTTTACAGCCTGGGAAAACTCGGCCGTAGCCCACGTTAAGCTTTTCTCGAAACAGCTCGACAACAACCTGCAATTTTCCTATCAGTTGCCGGCTATTAAAACCGATCATTTACAAAAAATGACTACCGATTTCGGGATTATTCAGTTTTGTAAAATCAACCACCCCGATCCCGAATCGGGCTATACGCTCGACGACAATGCCAGAGCAATGATAGCGATGTGTATGCATTACGAACTCACAAAAAACGACTCCGACCTCGTACTCATACAAACATACCTGAACTTTATTCAACACTGCCTGCAACCCGATGGAAAATTTCTGAATTACGTAGATACTGATAAAAACTTCACACATCAAAATCAGATTGTAAATCTCGACGACGCCAACGGAAGAGCAATTTGGGCATTAGGATTTCTGATTTCCAGAAAAGCCATTTTACCACCGAAAATCATCGCTTCAGCAATTATTATTTTTAAGCAGACCCTGCCTCATTGTGAAACCATTCACTCCACAAGGGCTTTATCGTTCATTATCAAAGGCCTGTATTACTACCACCAGGCATTCGAGTCTTCTAAAAACAACTTACTCACCGAACGACTGGCCGACAGAATGGTGAACATGTACCTCCACGAATCAATCAAGAACTGGGAATGGTTCGAAAGTTACCTTACCTATGCCAACAGTCTGCTTCCCGAAGCATTGCTTTGCGCATCGATGGTAACCGGAAAAACAGTTTACCGAACCATTGCACGCGAATCGATGAACTTTCTGATGCGAACCATCTTCAACGAGAATGGCATCGAGGTGGTCTCAAACAAAGGCAGGTTTGACCGGGGAAGCGAAGCACATCAGTACGGCGAACAACCTATTGATGTAGCCTACACCATTATTACCCTGGCCAGTTTCTACGACCGCTTCGGTGATAAAAAATACCTTGAAAAGTTATTCGAAGCTTTCGAATGGTTTCTGGGGAAAAACCGTCTTAATCAAATTATCTATAATCCATGTACCGGTGGTTGTTACGACGGACTGGAAGAAAACAATGTAAACATGAACCAGGGAGCCGAATCGACGGTAAGCTACCTGATGGCCCGTTTAACCATCGAAAAATACAATAAAAGCGACGTTCTTCGGAATCAGTGAAATTTGTAACTTTAAGCACGAAATGTGTAAGGTGGGGGACTCAAAAAATCCTCACCTTTGTTGCGTTAAAACAATTCTGTTTTTTCGTAAATATAGTTCATTATGAAAATGTTTTTACAAACAATTGTCGCTGTGGTTACCCTGTTTTTCGTACCACTAGCAAGCTTTAGCGCAGTACCAAGTTTGGGAACAGCTGAAAGCTTTGTGATTTTCTCTTCCAACGGAGGAATCGCAAATGTAGGATCCACACTACTCACAGGAGATGTAGGTACCAACAACGGTGCTATAGGTGGATTTGGAAATGTAAACGGAGTGATGCGCAATTCGGATGGCGTAACAGCTTCGGCAGCTGTCGATTTGCTCTTAGCTTATAATTTATTGAATTCTTCAATATCCACCGCTTTTCCGGCTCCCCTACTGGGAAATGGCCAAACACTTACCGCCGGAATTTATTCCATTGCCGAAAGTGCTTCACTCAACAATATCCTTTATCTTGATGGACAGGGAAATGCCAACGCCGAGTTTATTATTAAAATCAACGGAGCCTTCTCAACAGCTTCATTATCAGAAGTGGTATTGCTCAACAATGCAAAAGCCTGTAATGTATTCTGGAAAGTGGAAGGCCTGGTTGATATGGCTGCCGGCACCAAAATGAAAGGAAATGTGATTGCCAACAATGCTGCTATTGTGATGAATGCAGGTGTCCAACTGGAAGGTCGTGCCATGTCGACAACTGGCGCTGTATCGGCCGATGGTATTAATGGATTTACTCCTGTAGGTTGTGGAAGTCCTGTACTGACCGGACCAGCTGCTCCCGATTTGAAATCCATCTCTTGCTTTGCTTTATTTACCGCCAATGGTGAATTAACAAATTCAGGCGTGTCGTTTATAACTGGTGATGTAGGTACAAACGTTGGACTTACCACCGGTTTTCAGGAGTTAAATGTAACCGGAGCCGTCCATCCTATTCCTGATGTGGCCACTGCTGCTGCAGCCGCCGATTTAGTAGATGTTCATACCTACCTGAATACCCTGCCCTACGACATTGAACTGCTTTATCCTGCTCAGTTTGGTCAGAATCTGGAGCTTACTCCGCATACTTACCTACTGAATTCAGCTACTGTTTTAACAAATAACGTTTACCTTAACGCACTGGGTAATGCCAATGCCGTGTTTGTAATTCAGATTACGGGAGCTTTATCGACCAGTACTTTTGCAAAAGTGATTCTTACCAATGGAGCCCAGGCCAAGAATGTATTCTGGAAAGTTACCGGAGCCGTTGAAATCAACGATTTCTCGGAATTTAAAGGCGTAATTGTTGTCAACAATGCAGCCATCAATCTTAAAAACGGAACCGTATTGCTGGGTCGTGCTTTATCTACCAGCGGTGCTTTAACCACGGCGGCTGTAACTGTTACCCTGCAAACGCCCTGTGTGAATCCAACCACAGCCCTCAATAATCTGTCGGATAACCAGCTGGCAATCGTTCATCGATCATGGAACGGCTTAGAAATTCAGCTACCAGCAAATCAGGCAACTCAGTTGTGTATTTACAACAGTTCGGGTCGAATGATGATGAATTCACTGCTGACACAATCGACCACTACCGTCTCAACCGAATTTCCTACCGGCATGTATTTTTACAAGCTGACATCGGAAAAAGGCAGTCTGAATGGTAAGTTTATCGTTCAATAAAAAAGAGCCTGCTTAAATTACAAGCTTCAAGCATCAACCGCCGGGAAAATGAATCATTTTTCCGGCGGTTTTTTTACCTGAGAAATCAGGCCGTGTTAAAAAAAACCTGAACAATTACCCCTGTTTGCTTGTTTAGCACCAAATAATACGACTAAAAAACATGTATAAAAAACTTCTTTCTATTCATTTTTTTATATTGGCTTTTTCGATGGGAATACTTGCTAAAAACGGAAGTATTCAGGGAGTGATTACAGATGCCGGAACCGGTGAACTCATTCCTTTTGCCAATATTTCCATACTTAAAAATAATCAATTCAGTTCGCTGGGGACGGTTACCGATACGAAAGGCAACTTTTCGGTAAACGACCTCGCTTTCGATGAATATGCGGTGGTTGTCTCATTTATTGGTTTTGAAACGGATACTATTAAAGGGGTTAAACTGAACCGTCAACAACCGGTTGCGAATCTCGGAAATATACGGTTAAAGGTTTCGGGAATAGCACTTAAAGAACTGGAAATTACAGCCATGGCTGCGACACAAACCACCCATCTCGACCGCAAAACCTACCGTGCTGCTGATTTCGAAACCGCTCGAGGTGGTACAGCTGTGGATGTTCTAAATAAGCTACCATCTATTTCGGTTTCGGCCGACGGTGAAGTTTCGGTACGCGGAACCACCGATTTTATGGTGTATCTCAACGGAAAACCCACCCAGCTCGAACCTTCGATGTTGCTTGGACAGCTTTCGAGCGATGCCATTGAAAATATTGATGTGATTTCGGTTCCTTCTGCTAAATACGATGCACAGGGTAAAGGGGGTATCATCAACATTACTACTAAAACAGTGGGTCTCGATGGACTTTCGGTAGCACTAAACGGTACGTTAGGGGGCGCTCCCTGGTTGAATACCCGCGATGTATACAGCAATTACCTGAATACCGACAACCGTTATACCAGCGGGGTTAATGTAATGTATGGAAAGAAAAACCTGTCGCTCTATGGTGGTCTTAATTATGGAATGAGAAATGTGAACGGCGACCGTACCGGCGATGCACGCATACTCGATAAAAATACGGGCTTGTTTAAACACATGATTGCGGCGGGCGAACGTCCCGAATGGTACGAAAATTTCTCGGCCAACGCTGGCTTCGACTATCGTTTTTCGAAGAATACACAGCTTTCGGCGTCCTACTTCTATGGCAACCGTACTGAAGGACGTGGAGCTTTTTACCTGTACAATATATTCACAGCGGATAAATTTCAAAACAACAAAACCAACGAAAGCTGGGTCTATAACCCCAATACCGATACCCGTTACGGGATTTTTCATACGGCCAATGTCGACCTGAAACAAAAACTGACGGATCAATCAGAACTGACGCTTTCGTTTCTGTATGAACATTCGAACCTGTCGCGCGAACTCGACAATGAGAACTTCAACTTCAACAAATCGACCAATGCTGTAGGTGCCAAAACACTTCATTTTAATCAAAAAGATCAAACGCCACTCGATGCATTTCGATTTTCAATCGACTATGCCCGTGATTTTGATAACGGAAGCAGGTTGAGTCTGGGCTTTCAACCCCAGTTGATCAACATTGCCGGAAATTTCGAGTACGACACGCTGAACTTCGTTAGCAACCAGATGAATACCTACACAACGCTGGAGAATGGCGTTGACCTTACCCGAATTTTGTATGCAGCATATATCGATTATGGTGGAAGTTGGAATAAACTGAAGTACCTGCTGGGAATGAGGTTCGAATACACTGATCAAACCATGGAGATTGATAATCCGAATTATTTTTCCATCTTTAATCGTCCCGCTGCTTCGACCTACGACGTACAGCAACCCGACTGGTTTCCAACCTTGCATTTGGCGTACGAACTAAACGAGAAAAACAAACTGAATTTTGCTGCCAACCGTCGTATCAGCCGCCCGGCCGTTAAAGATATGGCACCATTCCTCTACCGCCGCCACCTGGAAGTGTATGTGGTGGGTGATCCCGGACTGAAACCGCAGTATATTTCGAATGTGGAACTGAACTACGAAACGCGTCTGGGTAACCATAAAATCGGGTTAACCGGATTTCACCGTGGTGTCGATAATGCCCTGTTCCGCGTAAATACGGTATATGACCAGGAAATGGTATTGATTCGCAGCATCACCAATTCAGGCAATACCCGCTCGACTGGTATTGAGCTAAATGCCAATCTGGAAGCCGGCAAAAAAGCAAAATTCTTTTTGGGTGGATCGTTGTACCACTTCAGGGTACAGGGCGAAGCTTTTGGCTACAAGGAAGATAACAGCAGTGTGAACTGGAGTTTAAAAGGAAACACCAACATCAGTTTAACCAAAGAGCTGAAACTGACTGCCGATTTTGACATCAAGTCGGCCACTGTAACCGCTCAGGGAAACAATTTCATGATGTACTTAGCCAATGCTGCCCTCAACTACGCACCAGCTAAACTCAACAAGTGGAACTTCTCGCTGAAAGTGCTGGACATTCTGAATTCGAACGTGGAAGGACTTGATACAAGGGCCTACAACAGTGCTGCCACTGAGATTTTCTATCAGAAAACCTATTACTACCGCACCGGCACGATAGCCGAGCTGGGCGTTTCGTATTCGTTAAATGCGAATAATCAAAAAACGAAAAAGACTGAAAGCACCTTTGGCAGAAGCGAGTTTTAATGATTAATGTTTAATGATTAATGGGTACGAACAAGACGCGATTTACATTTAAAGATGCAGTTGCAAAATTTGATTAAATGTATATCGCTTCAACAATACCACCCATTAATCATTTATCATTAAACATTAAACATTAATAACATATCATTTATCATTAAACATTTATAATTGAATTTACGATTGTCGCTTCCGTTTTCTCAAACAACTCATTAAACTCGTAGTCCTTTACTGCCATCGGTTCGTGTACGGTAAGTGTGATGCGGTTGCCCATGCCCAGCGGGAAACCACCGTACCTGAATATCTTCCAGGAGTTGTTGATGGTGATAGGAACAACAAGTGCATCGGGAGCGTATTTGCAAAGCATTTTCAGGCCATTGTTGGCAAAAGGGCCCGGACGGCCATCACGAGAGCGGGTACCTTCGGGATAAATTATCGCAGAGCGATTGGTAGCCTGAATGTATTCACCCATTTGTTTCATAGCAGGAATTGCCTGGCGCGGGTCTTTACGATTGATAAGTACTGAACCCCCGTATTTCAGGTTAAACGATACACTGGGGATATTTTTTCCTAATTCAATCTTGGCCACATACTTTGGATGATACTTTCGCAGAAACCAACCCATGGTCATGATGTCGAAAATCCCCTGGTGATTCGCTACTAAAATCAAGGGCTTTCCCTCAGGAAGTGGAGCCTTGAAAGTCACCTTAGCAGAACCAAAAAGAACATACACAACGCTGAGCAAAAAGAAGTTCAGCACATCAACACTTTTCTTGTGAGCCTCGTACCCAAAAAACCGTAAGGCTATCACCTGTACCACATGGAACACACACAGGTAAAACAGGAATAAAAAACTGGCTATCAGCGATAATGGAATGGAAATCAGTTTTAAAAACATATATAAGCTATTGGTTTGAACTAGTTTTACTGAAATGTATCGACAGAGAAGATCGAAGCACTTTCGACAACGGAATGTTTGTACCGGTTTTGTTTGTTATATCGACTGAACAGGTCGAGCCACTATCTACAACGTTCATCTGTCACTTTTTTTGCTCTCGTGCCCAATACATTACATTCGATGGTGGCCGTTTGAAGTACAGCTCGTTAGCCATAAACTCCATATAGGGCTTTGTATGACGGTAATACATTTTAAAACCAGCGCAAAGATAGTTCAACCCGGGCTCGCCAGTCTTTGTTTTGCTAATACGGTTTTTCGGACATTCACCATTGCAAAGCTTCAGAAATTCGCACTCGCGACACTGTGTAGGCAGCGTATCGCGTTTATCAGCCCCAAAGCGCTTCTGTTCCTCCGAAAACATCATCTCGAAAATCGTTTTCTGCTTGATATTGCCCAGCTTATATTCCGGAAATACATAATGATCGCAGGAATAAAGGTCACCATTAAACTCCATCACCGATGCATGACCACAGGTTTCAGCATAAATACAGCTTCCGGGTTGTTCGCCCACGGTATTGGCCAGCGTAGCATCGAAAATCTGTACGTAGTACTTACCCACATCGTTGCGCACCCATTCATCGAAAATATCGATGTAGAACTTGCCAAACTTACGGGGATCCACCGTCCAGGGCGCAATCACAAAATCATCGCCTTCCTCGGGCGCCATCAGCTTTAGTCCCGAAGGAGCATCCTGCAGGCGGATACGTTCCACGATGGGCGAGAACTGCATGTAGTAGCTGCCGATTTCCTTGAAGAAATTGTAAATCTCCAGCGGATAATCCACGTTGTAATTGTTGATAACCGACAGGGTATTGAATTCAACCTGGTGTTTCTGAAGCAGCTCAATACCTTTCATCACCTGTTTAAAAGTACCCCGGCCCCCTTTGTTTTTGCGGTACACATCGTGGCAATGCTCCGGACCGTCGATCGAGATTCCAATCAGGAAATTATTGTCTTTGAAGAACTTACACCAGTCATCGTTGAGCAATGTCCCGTTGGTTTGCAAACTATTGTCAATCTGCCTGCCCCGGCCGTACTTGCGCTGTAATTCCAACACGCGTTTGTAGAAGGATAAATCGCGAAGTAAGGTCTCGCCACCGTGCCAGGTAAACAACACCTCAGGCACAGGTTGCGATTCGATATAACTACGAATATACGTTTCCAGCGTATCATCGCTCATATGCAGCGACTTACGATTGGCATATAGATTTTCCTTTTCTAAGTAATAACAGTAACTGCAGTTCAGATTACAGATTGAACCCACCGGTTTTGCCATCACATAGGTTGGCATGGTCAGCGGATTAAATTGAATCGTTTTTCCCATTTTTATACAATCTATTGAATTAATCCTGCAAATATACAGTTTTACCCCGGAAAAATACGTTAATTCGAAACAGGAACCACGGTTTGAGCTACTTTTTTATCTTTTGTAAGTACTTCAAAACGGGCTTTCAGTTTGGCTGCCCGTTTCGTTTCCTTTTGGATGAGATTGAGCTGTTGTCCCGGGTCTTTTTTCAGGTTGAATAATCCACCCTGCGGCAAATTACCCAGTTCGTTTTGGGTGATATTTCGTTCTTCACCCTTGTAAGGTGGCAGATACACCCAGTCGCCGCTGCGCAGGGCCAGTCGTCCCTGAGCCTCCAGGATAATTTCTTCGCGTCCCTTTTTCGATTTTCCCAGCCAGACATCCAGGTAGTTGCGGGTATCGAGCCCTTCGGGAAGAGGTTGCTTCACCAATGCCGCTACCGAACCCATCAGGTCGAGCTGTGTTACGATTGCATCCGAGACCCGTTGCCGGGTTTTTCCTTTCCAGTAAACAAAAAACGGAACGCGCGTGCCCGCTTCGAACAAACTGTATTTGCCACCTCTTAAACCACCTGTAGGCTGATGATTCCCCAGTTTCTCTACGGCATCATCCTGATACCCATCGTCGAGCACCGGACCATTATCGCTCGAGAAAATAATCAGGGTATTTTCCAGCAAACCTCTTTTTTCCAGATGGTTGATGATTTCACCCGTACTCCAGTCGGCCTCCAGAATGGCATCTCCCCGCGGTCCCATCCCGCTTTTTCCTACAAAACGGGAATTTGGCGTGCGGGGCACATGCGGCTGATGCAGTCCAAAATACAGGAAAAACGGCTTCTCCTTGTTATCATCAATAAAATCAATAGCCAACTCGGTGAAATAATCCGCCATATCCTCATCGGTCCACAACGCGCTTTTGCCCCCTTTCTGATAACCAATCCGCGAAATACCATTGTGGATAGAATTATCGTGACCCTGGTGTTTCGAAGGATGCATTTTTAGCAGATGAGGATGGGTTTTTCCGGTGGGTTCGCCTTTAAAATTAAGGACATAACTTACAAATAACGGATCCGATGGGTCGAGACCTACCACATTACCATTTTCAACATACACCGTCGGGGTGCGGTCGTTGGTAGCCGCAATCAGGTTAGAATAATCGAAACCCACTTCCCGTGCACCGGGCTTCACGGGCTCGTTCCAGTTATTGTCGCCCCGCCCCATTCCCAGGTGCCATTTGCCAATAGCAGCCGTGGTATAGCCTGCCTTTTGCAGCATTTTGGGTAAGGTAAATTCATCCTCCCTGAAAATCAATGGAGCATCGCCGGGCAGGATAGCCGCATTCGCATTTTTCCAGGGATACATCCCCGTAAAAAATCCATACCTGCTCGGTGTGGATGTAGCCGAAGTAGCATAGCCATTGGTAAACCGCACCCCACTGTTGGCCAATCGGTCGAAGTTGGGCGTTTGCAGGCCTGTGGCTCCCTGGGCACTTACATCACCATAGCCCAGGTCGTCGGCAATGATTAATACTATATTCGGATGATCGGATGCCGATAGCGATCCGGTGGCGAAAAGCGCCGCACTCGTCAATAAAGATATACGCATACTTCAAAGGAATTAATTAGTCGGCTACAAAAGTAGATTTCTTTTTTGAATAAAGGGTTTGTTATCGTCCGTAATCAGGGATTATATCGTTCAATTTCTCACCATATACTTAACTTATTTTCATTCTAAATGATTACGGAAAAATTTCTTTATTTCAAAATATTTTTTATCTTTGCATCTGCTATTTCCTTAAAACACTATAAAAAAAACCAAGGAATGGAAAATACCATTATTAAATTTGCCATGGGCACCTGCGGAATCGCCTCGGGCACGCAGGACATCCTGAATTTATTCGATAAAGAGCTTTCCAGGCTTAACTATCCGGCCCAACTGGTGAAAACCGGCTGTATGGGTCATTGTTATGCTGAGCCGACCATCTCCATTACCCTTCCCGGACGCGAGCCGGTGTATTTCGGCAATGTGAACGAAGAACGTGCACGCGACATCATCGATCATTTCCTGCTGAAAGGCGACAAAACCGAAGGGATTATTCCTCCGGAAGGGGATTTTAGCAAAAAACAGTTTAAGATTGCCCTGAAAAACTGTGGAGAGATTGACCCTGAGAACATACAGGAGTATATCGACCGCGAAGGCTACAAAGCCCTTATGAAATGCGTAACCATGAAGCCCGAAAAAGTTATTTCAGAGATGAAAGCGTCGGGTTTGCGCGGCAGAGGAGGCGGTGGCTATCCTACCGGTTTGAAATGGGAAAACACCCGCAAATCGAAAAGCGATGTGAAATACGTGGTGTGTAATGCCGATGAGGGCGACCCCGGCGCCTTTATGGACCGTTCGGTGCTCGAAGGCGATCCACACTCGGTGATAGAAGCGATGATTATCTGTGGGTACAGTATCGGTGCCAACAAAGGCCTGGTATATATCCGTGCTGAATATCCACTGGCTATCAGCCGATTAAAAACCGCATTACACCAAGCACGCGAACAAGGATTCCTGGGAGAAAATATTCTGAATTCCCGTTTTAGCTTCGATATCGAAATAAGGTACGGTGCCGGTGCTTTCGTTTGTGGTGAGGAAACGGCACTGATACATTCGATGGAAGGGATGCGCGGCGAACCTACCTTCAAACCACCCTACCCTTCGGTTAAAGGATACATGGGCAAACCTACCTGCGTGAACAATGTTGAAACCTTAGCCAATATCCCGGCCATCATTCGCAACGGCTCGGAATGGTTTGCATCGATTGGCACTGCTACTTCGAAAGGAACCAAGGTATTTGCCCTGGCCGGAAAAATCAAACGCACCGGACTCATTGAAGTGCCCATGGGAACCACCCTCCGGGAAATCATCTTCGAAATTGGCGGTGGTATCAAGGGAATTAAGAAATTCAAAGCGGTACAAACCGGAGGTCCATCAGGAGGTTGCCTGAGCGAAAAGTACCTCGACACACCTATCGACTACGAGCATCTGCTGGAAGCGGGATCGATGATGGGTTCGGGCGGTATGATTGTGCTCGACGAAGACGACTGTATGGTTTCGATGGCCAAATTCTACCTCGAATTTTCGATTGACGAATCCTGTGGAAAATGTGCACCCTGTCGTATCGGCAACAAGCGCCTATATGAAATGCTCGAACGCATTACCGATGGAAAAGCCAATATGTCGGATCTTCAGAAGATAAAAGATTTATCCGTAGTAATTAAAGACACATCCTTGTGCGGACTGGGACAAACATCGCCCAATCCTGTATTATCGACACTCAACCAGTTTCACGACGAATACGTGGCTCATATCGATGAACATTTCTGTCATGCTCACCAGTGTAAAGAACTGATTCACTATGTGATAGTGGCCGACAAATGTACAGGTTGTACCGTTTGTTTCCGCAATTGTCCGGTGGAAGCCATCTACGGCGACAAAGGTGAAGTGCATACCATTCTCGATAACCAGTGTATCAAATGCGGCATCTGCTTCAGCAAGTGTAAATTCAATGCCATCATCATCAATTAAATTTTCTGAAAAATGAGCGTAAAAATCACCATCGATAACACACAACACACTGTAAAAAAAGGCCTTACGGTTCTTGAAGCCGCTCAGAGCATTGGAATTGAGATTCCATCGTTGTGTTACATGAAATTGCACGATATTAATATTGAAAATAAACCCGGAGGATGCCGCATTTGTGTGGTGGAGGTAAAAGGACGTAAAAACCTGGTTCCCTCTTGCTGTACGGAAGTGGAAGACGGCATGGACATTAAAACACACTCGATGCGGGTGATTAACGCCCGCCGTACGGTGATGGAACTAATCCTGTCGAACCACCCGGCCGAATGCCTTACCTGCGCAAAGGCGGGCGACTGTGAACTGCAAAGTCTGGCCGACCGGCTGGGTATTCGCGAGCTGCACTACGAAGGAGAAAAAACACACGTTCGCAAAGGCAATTCTCCTGCTATTTCGCGCGATCCGAACAAATGTATTTTGTGTCGTCGCTGCGAAATGATGTGTAATGATGTGCAAACTGTTGGCTGTCTGGGCGCTGTGAACCGCGGTTTTCATTCTGTGGTGGCACCGGCCTTCGACAAAGACCTGATTAATTCGGTGTGTACCTTCTGCGGACAGTGTGTGGCTGTATGTCCTACCGGTGCGCTTACCGAAATTGATGAAAGTGCCAAAGTAGTACGTGCACTTAATGATCCAACAAAAACAGTTATCGTACAAACTGCTCCGGCAGTGCGCGCCGCATTGGGTGAGGAGTTCGGCAACGCACCGGGCACTCTTGTTACCGGCAAAATGGTTGCCGCACTACGTCGTTTAGGTTTCCACCATGTATTCGATACCGACTTTGCTGCCGACCTTACAATCATGGAAGAAGGCACCGAAATGCTGCGCCGTCTGAAAGGATATCTGGCAGGCGATAAAGATGTTAAACTACCGATTCTTACTTCCTGCTGCCCGGCATGGGTAAATTTCTTTGAACACCAGTTCCCCGATATGCGCGATATTCCATCGACAGCCCGATCCCCGCAGCAGATGTTTGGCGCCATTGCCAAAACCTATTTCGCCGACATGCTGAAAATCGACCGTAAGGACTTAATCGTTGTGTCGATTATGCCTTGTCTGGCAAAAAAATACGAACGTGCCCGTCCGGAATTCCAGCAAAATGGAAATCCCGATGTGGATATTGTACTTTCGACCCGCGAGCTGGCGCGACTCATCAAGTTGTGTAATATCGATCTGAATATGCTTCCCGATGAAGATTTCGACCAGCCACTGGGTGAATCGACCGGTGCAGGAGTTATTTTCGGAACCACAGGCGGTGTGATTGAAGCAGCGGTGCGTACAGCTTATGAAGTACATACAGGCAAAGACTTACCCAAACTGGAATTCGAAGAACTCCGCGGGATGGATGGATTGCGTGAAGCCACCATCGATTTCGACGGTCTGCCTTTAAGAATAGGTATCGCTCACGGTCTGGGAAATGCCCGCAAGCTACTGGAAGATATCCGCAGCGGGAAAAGTCATTTCCATGCCATTGAAATTATGTCGTGCCCGGGAGGATGTATCGGCGGTGGAGGTCAGCCTTACCACCACGGACATGTGGAAATTCTGAAGAAAAGGCAGCTGGCTTTGTACTCCGAAGATGGTTCGAAGAAGTTGCGCAAGTCGCACGAGAATCCCTATATCCAGGCATTGTACAAAAACTTCCTGGGAGCTCCGATGAGCAATCTGGCACATTTACTATTACACACCCATTATTTTGATAAAAAATACTGATATGGCAACACTTTCGGAAAACAGCCGGAAATTTCTGGTGGAGTTATGCAAAAAATACCGTAACGACGAACACGAACTGATAAACGTGTTGCACGAAGCACAGGATGAGTTGGGCTATCTGCCTGTGGAGGTACAGCATGTGATAGCCGGTGAACTGAACATCCCGGATGCACGGGTGTATGGAGTAGTGACCTTTTATTCCTTCTTCACGATGGTTCCCAAAGGGAAGTTCGACATTTCCATTTGCATGGGAACAGCCTGTTATGTGAAAGGAAGCGAGCTGATTCTCGACGAATTCAAGCGTCGGTTGAAGGTGAAAGTCGGAGGCACAACCGAAGATGGCATTTTCACTCTATCGACACTGCGTTGTGTGGGCGCCTGTTCGCTGGCCCCGGTAGTATCGATTGGCAGTAAGGTGTTTGGAAATGTAACCCCGCTTCAGGTGAAGAAAATCATCGACGAATATGTAGAGAAAGCAGAAGAACTGCATTAAGTCTGTTAGCAGGACTTCTGAACTGTAACAGAAACACCCTGAAGCAGTGATTCGTAACTACGAATTCTGCTACAGGATTTTCATCATTATTTTCCACAAAAATTGCTTACACCGGATTTTTACAACAAAGCAACGATTTTTTGTAGTAAAGGTCCGGTGTTGTGCTACTACCTTTGTATCAAAAAAAGATATGAAGACAATTTTGCACAAATCAACAACACGTGGGCATGCCAACCACGGATGGCTCAACAGCTTTCACACCTTTAGTTTTGCGGGATACTACGACCCACAGCGTATTCATTTCGGAGCACTCCGGGTTTTAAACGACGATACTGTTGCAGGAGGTCAGGGTTTTGGAACACATCCCCACGACAACATGGAAATTGTGTCGATTCCCCTTTCGGGATCACTGAGGCACAAGGACAGCATGGGCAATACCACCGTTATTTCAGAAGGCGAAGTTCAGGTAATGAGCGCGGGCACCGGTGTGTACCACAGCGAGCACAACAATTCGGCTACCGATGAAGTTCGCTTTCTGCAAATCTGGGTTTTTCCTGAAACGAAAAACGTAACTCCCCGCTACGATCAGATTACGCTGAAGGACATTGCGAAACACAATTCCTTTTATCAGATTTTGTCGCCAAACCCTGATGACGAAGGCGTTTGGGTGCACCAGCAGGCCTGGTTTCACCTGGGCAGTTTCGACAAGGGAGTAAGCTCGGAATATTCGCTGAAAAAGGAAGACAACGGGCTTTATGTGTTTGTACTGGAAGGCGAATTGGAAGTCGGTGGCCAGCTTTTAAGCCGCCGCGACGGAATGGGAATTACCGAAACTTCGCAGGTGGATTTCAAAGTCACAGCGGATACACGGATATTACTGATGGAAGTTCCTATGCAGTGGTAACTTTCACTCAAAAGCCAGTATCACGACATATATCTCTTGCTTAATCGGATTTTTGCAATACCCCGACGAGTTTTTGTAACCCGGCAGACTTCAAACCGATGTAATTTTGCATCATCAATCCAAAACTAAAAACAACATTATAAATTAAGGTATGAAAACGATAACTGAATTATTGAACTGGAGATATGCGACAAAGAAATTTGACGCAACGAAAAAACTGACAGCAGAAGAGCTAAACATCCTGAAGGAAGCTGTTAACCTCACCGCATCCTCGTATG
>JANJXE010000254.1 GCA_024709185.1 Paludibacter sp. | reverse complement strand
GCGCCAGGCGCGGCGCGGCGGTCACAAGCAGCGCCCCGGGGAATTACTTCACTCAAGTATTTTTACGAAAAAGCTTCACAATATCACATCATTGCTGCAGGATCTTTGTTAGGAATTTCGATTCATCCAGAAGATTCTTTTCCGGTTGGTAAGGTAGACTTTTTAACACTACATCCTCTCAGTTTTACCGAATTTTTACTGGCAATGAATGAACCGGGGCTTGTTGATTTGATAAAAAATCAGGAATGGGAATTGACGAATAGTTTCAATTCTAAACTGACAAATTATCTACGGTATTATTTTTTTGTTGGAGGTATGCCCGAAGTTGTTTTGCGTTTCTCTCAAAACAGAGATTGGACAGAAGTGCGAAAAGTGCAGCGAAGCATATTGAAATCATACGAAAACGATTTTTCAAAACATGCTCCCAAAGAGATTTTACCGCGTATAAAAATGGTTTGGGAAAGTATTCCTGCACAGTTGGCAAAAGAAAACAAGAAGTTTATTTATGGAATAATTAAGGAGGGAGCACGGGCAAAAGACTTCGAATTAGCAATACAATGGTTGGTCGATTCAGGTCTGTTGCACAAGGTTTACAACGTTTCAAAACCAGCGTTACCATTAGCTGCCTACAAAGAGCTTTCAGCTTTTAAATTGTATCACAACGATACCGGCTTGCTTTGTGCAATGACACAACTCAATGCAAAAACGCTGCTAAATGGTGATGCTGTCTTTACAGAATTCAAAGGGGCGCTGTCAGAACAATTTGTTTTTCAACAGCTTATAACAAATGAAGAAATTCCGATATATTATTTTACATTTGATAACAGCAAACACGAGATTGACTTTATTATTCAAAACCAGCAAGATGAAATCATACCTGTTGAAGTTAAATCAGGAACAAATCTGAAAGCACGCAGTTTCAAGCTTTTTTGTGAAAAATTTGAGCCCAAAACAGCGATCCGCACTTCATTGTCGAACTACCAAAAACAAGATTGGTTGATAAATGTACCGCTATATATCCTGGGAGAATATAGTTTAGATTATGATTAATTTTTATTTTCCGATACAAAACTTACTGAAAATATTCCCCAGAATTTCATCGTTGGATATCTGCCCGGTAATAGTACCTAAGTGGAACATGCACTCGCGGATGTCCTGCGAAAGAAAATCGCTGCTGATGCCACTTTCAATACCTTCGCCTACACGTCGGATAGCGGCCTGTGCGTTGGTAAGTGCTTCGTAATGCCTGATGTTGCTCACTACTAAGTCGCCGGGATGTATTTCAGGCATCTGGGAGGCTTTAAGCAGGGCTTCTTCTAATTGATGGGTGTTGATTTTATTCCTGGCGGAAATGTAAATCCGTTCGCCTTCGTAATTTGCAAAAAGCTGATCCAGTACTTCACGCTCTTCGCCTGTAATCTTGTCAATCTTGTTGAAAACTAAGATGATCTTCTTACCTTCGGCCTTACGGTGAATTTTCTCGGTAAGCCATTCCATGTGTTCGCTCAGTGCAGTCGCATCCATAATCCAAAGTACAATGGAGGCCTGTTCTATCTTGCGGAAGGTGCGTTCAATTCCCATACTTTCGATGGTGTCGCTGGTTTTGCGGATGCCCGCTGTGTCGATAAACCGGAAATGCACCCCGCGAAGGGTAATGCTGTCTTCAATCACATCCCGTGTGGTACCGTGAATATCCGAAACGATGGCCCTGTCTTCGTTCAGTAACACATTGAGTAATGTCGATTTGCCCACATTGGTTTCACCCACCAGCGCCACCGGTATCCCGTTTTTCAGAGCATTTCCCACCCGGAACGAATCGGCCATCCGTGTGATATGTTCGTCAATGCTGTCGACAAGGGTTTTCAGGTGCGTGCGATTGGCAAATTCTACTTCTTCTTCCGAGAAATCGAGTTCGAGCTCTATCAGCGAAACAAAATCGAGCAGTCGGGTACGCAGTTCCTTCAGTTCTTCGGCAAATCCTCCCCGCATCTGGTGCATGGCCATGCGGTGGGTCGATTCCGACTGTGAGGCAATGAGATCGGCCACGGCTTCGGCCTGCGAAAGGTCCATTCGGCCATTCAGGAAGGCCCGTTGGGTAAATTCGCCGGGTAATGCCAGTCTGCAACCCGCATCGAGCAACATTCGCAGTAGTTTTTGCTGAATATACACCGAACCGTGACACGAAATCTCTACCGTATCTTCGCCCGTGTAACTTTGGGGAGCTTTAAACACGGTCACCAACACATCATCAATCAGTTCGCCATCACTACTGCGTATGGTGCCATACGAAACAGTATAGGGCGCCTGATGCAACAGGTCGGCCGACTTACGCCGGGGAGTATAAAGGGTACTCACCGCTGCCAGTGCTTCAGTACCTGATACGCGGATAACGGCAATACCTCCTGTTCCGGGGGCTGTTGCGATAGCACAGATGGTCGATTGTGAGGTTGGTGTCATGGGTGTTGATTAAATCCGATCCAGTACTTTTTGAATAAGTTCCTCGATATAAGGCTGATAGTTGGTGTTCGCTGCTTCCACACGGCGGTTGGCAATGACGCAGCAAACGGTCATGGCTTTGTGGCCCATCATTTTTGATAAACCTGCAATGGCTGAACCTTCCATCTCGTAGTTGGTGATTTTGTAGTGCTTAAACCGGAAGGCTTCAATTTTATCGTTAATAGCAGGATCGGCCAAGCCGATACGCAGTACACGACCTTGTGGTCCGTAAAATCCGTTGGCAGAGATGGTTACGCCACGTATCATGTCGGTTTGACCAATGCGCTCAACAAGTTCTTTGTCGGCATCCACCACATAAGGTGCCGCCAGTTGTGGATTCCAGTTGAGTTGTTCTTTCAGCGAAGCTTCAAACTCCAAATCGCTCACTGCATCGCGACCTTCGTAGAAATTCAGCATGCCGTCGAATCCGATTGATTTTTCTGAAATCAGAAAACTACCCAGGGGCAGGTCGGGCTGCATCCCTCCGGAAGTACCTATGCGAACAATGGTTAACTGGCGGAACTCCGGTTTTTCGTAGCGGGTTGCCAGATCAATATTTGCCAGGGCATCGAGTTCATTTACCACAATATCAATATTGTCAGTACCTATACCTGTGGAAATGACTGTTATACGCTTTCCCTTATAGGTTCCGGTAATGGTTTTAAATTCCCGGTTCGAAATATCGCATTCTATCGTGTCGAAGTGTTTCGCCACGTTGGCTACACGGCCCGGGTCACCCACCAGAATCACTTTATCGGCAAGTTGTTCCGGCTTAACGTGCAAGTGAAATATGCTGCCATCGGCATTTACAATTAGTTCGGATGGCGGAAAATAACGGTTACTCATAGTTTTTGTATATTGATGAAATGCACAAAGATACTAAATTTCTTTTCGTAAAGCAAGATTTTTCTATCTTTGCAGGCGGTTCTAATTAACCAGGATATCAGGTTGTAAGTCACTTTATTTTTTTAGAATGAATAATCGCCAACTTCCCTCACCACTTATCTCCCTGCTGCCGGTTGTATTGTTGGTTGCGCTGGTAGCTTTATCGCTACTGCTTTTTGGTGCCGATGCCCTGAGTGGTGCCAGTCAGATGTCGCTGCTGTTGACAGCCGGTTTCGCGCTGTTGTTGGGAAGAGCAACCATTCATTATCAATGGAGCGATTTTGAAAAACAGTTGCACAAGAATTTTAAAAATATCTCCGGAGCATTGATTATTCTGTTGATAGTCGGTGCATTATCTGCTACCTGGATGTTGAGTGGCGTGGTTCCGCTGTTCATTGTGTATGGAATGAAAATGATTCATCCGGCTGTCTTTCTGTTGGCGGCTTGTGTTATCAGTGCAGGGGTTTCGGTGCTTACCGGTAGTTCCTGGACTACCATTGCAACGGTTGGGCTGGCCCTGCTGGGAATTGGGAAAGCAATGGGCTATTCCGAAGGATGGATAGCCGGAGCTATCGTTTCCGGAGCCTATTTTGGCGATAAAATGTCGCCGCTTTCGGATACCACAGTCTTAGCTTCCTCGGTAACAGGTACACCTTTGTTTACGCATGTACGTTACATGCTGTTCACCACCGTACCATCGCTGTTGATTTCATTGATTGTTTTTGCACTGGCCGGATGGTTGTTGCCTGTAAATACCGCCTCTATTTCAACTGTTTACAGCGAATTGCTTCAGGAACGTTTCCAACTGAGTCCCTGGTTACTTACGGTGCCGGTACTTACACTGGTGATGATTATCAAGCGTTGGCCGGCCATGGTCACGCTTTTTTTATCGATGTTGCTCGCTTTGTCGGCTGCCCTTGTATTTCAACAGGAGATTATTAGTGAAATTGCAGATGGCAAGGAAGGGGTGAGGGCATTGGTACAGGGAGCTTTTACAAGCACTTTTGGTAGTACGACAGTCGAAACCGGCCATCCGGAACTGAACGAACTAATTGCTACCCGCGGTATGCAGGGAATGTTGAATACCGTCTGGATTATTTTATGTGCCTCTACTTTTGGTGCTGCTATGGCTTCTACCCGTATGATTGAGAGTCTAACCGCATTTCTGGTCCGTCATATTCATTCCACTACCGGTCTGGTGAGTTCTACTGTTGCAACCGGTGTGCTTACTAATTTAACCATGGGCGATCAGTACCTGGGATTGATTCTCACAGGAAATATATAC
>JANJXE010000105.1 GCA_024709185.1 Paludibacter sp. | reverse complement strand
GAAGGTAAGTAAGGGAATATTTCCTGCGAAATGTAAAGTACTTTGTTAACTTTTTTCATGCAATATATATGAAATCTATTGCAAAGGTACGAAATAATTTTGATTTTCAGACAGGGTGTTTCTATCCCGATAAGTTTTTGTATTTTTGCACTCTTTTTTTGAGTGTTTAATTCAAATCATGGTAATCATGCAGTTAGTAACTTCAGTTGATGAATTGCGCGAAATCCTGCAATCGTTGCGGGATAAACAGCTGACAGTAGGTTTTGTGCCTACCATGGGAGCACTTCACGAAGGTCACCTTACGCTGGTGCAACGTTCGGTTCGCGAAAATGACTTTTCCGTAGTTAGTGTTTTTGTGAATCCAACCCAGTTTAACAATAAGTCGGATCTGGAAAAATACCCCCGAAACCTTACCCGCGATGCGGAATTGTTGCAGAAGGTGGGTTGTTCGTTGGTATTTGCCCCTGAAGTTGCCGCAATGTATACTCCCGATGAACTGAGCAACCCTTTTGAATTCGATTTTGCCGGACTCGACCAGGTGATGGAAGGTCGTTTTCGCCCCGGACATTTCAACGGAGTGGTGCAGGTGGTAAGTAAACTCTTCAATCTTGTTCAACCAACCCGCGCTTATTTCGGCGAAAAAGATTTTCAACAACTGGCAATTATTCGACGGATGAATTCTGTACTGAAAATGGGTGTCGAAATTGTTGCCTGTCCTATTGTCAGAGAACCTTCCGGGCTAGCCATGAGCAGTCGTAACGAACGTTTAACATCTCAACAACGTGAAATTGCATCGGGAATATCGAAAGTTTTATTCGAATGTCGTACCTTTGTCCCCGGCAAGTCGCCTTTCGAAGTAAAATCATGGGTGGAATCCCGGATAAATTCGATTGAAGGTCTGAGACTTGAATATTTTGAAATAGCCAATATTACTACTTTACAGACGGCCGAAAGCTGGGATGAACCCACTGTGGGATGTATCGCAGTTTTTTGCGGAGATGTAAGGTTAATTGATGTTATACAATGTTCGTAACAGTTTTAAAATCAAAGATTCACCGTCCTTCGGTAACGGAAGCTAATCTGAATTACATCGGCAGTATTACCATCGATGAAGATCTGATGGATGCAGCTAACCTTATTGCCAACGAAAAGGTAACCATTGTAAATAATAATAACGGAGCGCGATTCGATACCTATGTAATTACAGGTGAGCGTGGTTCGGGAATGATTTGTATCAATGGGGCTGCAGCACGGCTGGTTCAACCCGGCGATGTAATCATTATTATGGCCTATGCAATGATGACCCTGGAGGAAGCGAAGGTATTTAAACCTGCTGTGGTTTTTCCAGATACAGCTACCAATCGTTTACTAAAGTGAGCAGTACGGTAATTATAAAGTACAATGCCGGAAATATCAGGTCGGTACTTTTTGCTCTCGAGCGTATCGGGGTGGAGGCTTTGGTTACCGACGATCCGGAGTTGATTCGCCAGGCCGACAGAGTAATCTTTCCCGGGGTGGGTGAGGCTTCTTCAGCCATGGCTTACCTGGAAGGAAAAGGGCTGGATATATTGATTCCTTCGTTAAAGCAACCGGTACTTGGTATTTGCCTGGGTATGCAGCTAATGTGTTCCTTTTCTGAAGAAAATGATACGCCGTGCATGGGAATTTTTCCGGCTACTGTTCGTAAGTTCGATGGAGACAGGGGGTTAAAAGTACCTCAGATTGGATGGAATGAAATCAGCCGGTTGCAATCGCCTTTGTTCGATAAAGTCCCAGAAGCAAGCTATGTGTATTTTGTGCACGGGTATTATGTCCCTTTCAACGAAAATACGATTGCCGTCGCCGATTATGGTTTACCCTATAGCGCAGCCATCCGGAAGGATAATTTTATGGCTGTTCAGTTTCATCCCGAAAAATCGGGTGATATCGGGGAACAAATGCTTCGCAATTTTATTTTTTCTACTCATCAGCTTTAATTTTTTGAGATTTTCAGGATACCTGTATGCGTGTACCAGCATCAGGAACGTTATTTTGCTTTAAAAGTATCACAATGAAATTTGACCTGCTACATACCGATTTCGCATCGCGGGCCCGTGCCGGATTGATTACCACCGATCATGGTACGATAGAAACACCGATATTTATGCCTGTGGGAACTGTGGCTTCCGTTAAAGCAGTGCATTTTCATGAATTAAAAGAGGATATCGAAGCTCAGATTATTCTGGGAAATACCTATCATTTGTACCTGCGCCCTGGCCTGGAAATTCTGGAACAAGCCGGTGGTCTTCACAAGTTTAATGGCTGGGATCGCCCGATACTTACCGATAGCGGTGGTTATCAGGTTTTTTCGCTTTCAGCAAATCGTAAACTGAAGGAAGAAGGTGCTCATTTTCGTTCGCATATCGACGGGAGTAAGCATCTTTTTACCCCTGAAAATGTGGTGGATATTCAACGAACAATAGGTGCTGATATTATGATGGCATTCGATGAATGTACACCTGGCGATGCTCCTTATGCCTATGCGAAAACTTCGATGGAACTAACCCATCGCTGGTTGGAACGAGGGTTGAAACGTTTTGACACCACAGAAGATAAGTATGGTTATTCTCAAGCTTTTTTCCCCATCGTACAGGGCTGTGTGTATCCCGATTTGCGCCGTCAGTCTGCTGAATTTATAGCGTCACAACAACGGGAAGGTAATGCAATTGGTGGTCTTGCCGTTGGCGAACCTGCTGAAAAAATGTACGAGATGATAGAGGTGGTGAATGAAATTCTACCCGCCGATAAACCGCGTTATCTCATGGGAGTTGGAACTCCTGAAAATATTCTCGAAGGTATTGTACGGGGTGTGGATATGTTCGACTGTGTAATGCCAACCCGAAATGGACGCAACGGCATGTTGTTTACTTCCGAAGGCATACTGAATATGCGCAACGAGAAGTGGAAAAATGATTTTTCACCTCTCGATGCGAATGGTACTTCGTATGTTGATCATGCCTACACCAGGGCTTATCTGCGCCATTTATTTATCAGTAAAGAATTACTGGCCATGCAGATTGCTTCCATTCATAATCTGGCCTTCTATTTATGGCTGGTGAAGGAAGCACGACGTCATATTCTTGCAGGGGATTTTGTTTCCTGGAAAAAAGAAATGCTGACTCGTGTGAGCCGAAGGTTATAATTACAGCCACCGCACGTAGCAGAAATCCTGACGGTGAGGCAAGTCTTCATTTTTAGGGAACATCCTGAAGGCGTACCGGAAACTACCGGCACGATTCATTACGTAGTCGAGGCTAAAATACATGCGGCTGCCTTCGGTACGTACCAGTGTTAATTCCTCCACGTCATATAGTTGCTCTTTGTTGGTTTTCGATAGGTGAGTAATTACGAGTTCCACGCCTATGCCTTTGCTACTCATGCTCTTGGTGTCGATTACCACTTCAACAGTAGTGCCCTGTCCTACATGTGGCTCATGTGTTTCATGATCAACATGACTCAGGTGGACTACTTCGATCTGATCCCAATTTTGAGCAACATTTTCTTTCCAGGCGGCAATTTCGCGTGCTTTTGCGAAATTATTTTCTTTTAAATAGGCACTACGTTTCGCCAATTTGGTATAGAAACGACTGATGTAATCGTCCATCATACGTTTTGTTGTGAAACGGGGTGTAATCTGAGCAATCGAATTTTTAATGTATTGTATCCACTCAGTTGAAAAGCCCTTGGTGTTTTTGGCAAAATACATCGGTACAATTTCATTTTCGAGCATACTATACAATGTGGCTGCATCAAGTTGATCCTGATGTTCCTGGTTTTCATAGGTACGTTTTTCGGTTAATGCCCATCCCGCACCTTTTACATACCCTTCGAGCCACCATCCATCGAGTACCGAGAAATTCAATACTCCATTCATCTGTGCTTTTTCGCCCGATGTGCCCGATGCTTCCAAAGGTCGGGTAGGCGTGTTCAACCAGATATCAACCCCTGATATCAACCTTTTAGCAAGGCGCATATCGTAGTTTTCAAGGAAAATCACCTTGCCCAGGAATTGCGGCATACGTGAAATTTCAATTATACGGCGAATTAATCCCTGACCAGCTCCATCGGCCGGGTGAGCCTTGCCGGTAAACAGAAACTGTACCGGACGCTGGGGATTGTTTACTATCCGTTCGAGGCGCTCCAGATCGGTAAACAGAAGATGGGCACGTTTGTAAGTGGCAAAACGACGACCGAAACCGATTATCAATGCCTTAGGATTAATAGCTTCCAGAATATTGACAATACGTGAAGGATCACCCTGGTTTTTTAGCCAGTTGTCGCGGAACTGATCTTTAATGAAATCAACCAGTCGGTTTTTCAGGAACATACGGGTATCCCAAATGACCTGATCGGGTATATCGTACACCGCCTTCCATATTTTCATGTTCGACTGATCCTGGTAAAATTCAGAAGAAAAATATTTTTCGTATACCTTTTTCCATTCGCTGGCCGTCCAGGTTGGCAGGTGAACTCCATTGGTTACATAGCTAACGTGAAGTTCTTCAGGGAAATAGCCTTTCCAGATTGGGTTGAACATTTCCTGCGAAACTTTTCCGTGCAACCAGCTAACACCGTTTACCTCCTGGCTGGCGTTGCAGGCAAAGGCACTCATCGAGAATTTTTCTTCTTTATTTCCCGGATGTTCACGACCCATATCCATAAATTCATCCCAGCTAAGCTGCAGTTTGGAGGGGTAATCGGCCATGTATTTATGGAACAGACCTTCTTCAAAACTATCGTGACCTGCTGGTACCGGGGTGTGTACTGTATACAACGAGCTTGAGCGAACCACTTCAATGGCCTGATTAAAGCTCAGACCACCTGAAATATAATCAACAAGACGTTGAACATTAATCAGTGCTGCATGTCCTTCGTTACAATGATAAACCTGCTTTTCGATGCCCAGTTTCTTCAAAGTTAAAATACCTCCTATCCCAAGCATTATCTCCTGTTTGAGGCGATTTTCCCAGTCACCACCATACAGTTGGTGGGTAATGGAACGATCAAATTCACTGTTCATGTCGTGATCAGTATCCAGCAGATACAGTGCAATGCGTCCCACTGAAACTTTCCAAACATGTGCATATACAATGCGATCGGGATAAGGAACTTCTACCACCAAAGGCTCGTCATTGGCATCCTTCACTTGTTTGATAGGAAGTGTATTGAAGTTTTGTGGTTCATATACGGCAACCTGTTGACCTTCCACCGAAAGAGATTGAGTGAAATAACCGTACCGGTACAGGAATCCGACTGCGGTCAAATCGACAGCACAATCACTGGCTTCTTTTAGGTAATCGCCTGCCAATACGCCCAATCCACCTGAGTAGATTTTCAGAATTTCGGTGAGGCCGTATTCCATACTGAAATAGGCAACAGAGGGCTTTTCGGTATTGTATGGAGTCGCAATATAGTGTTGAAATTTTTGATAGATGGCATCCAGGCGAGTGATAAATTCCTTATCGTTTGCCAAATCAACCAATTGCTCATGTGAAAGTATATTCAGTAACTGAACGGGGTTCGAGTGAGCCTCTCTCCATGCTTCAGGATTCAGAGTGCGAAACATCTGTTTTGCATCACTGTTCCAAACCCACCAAATATTATGTGCTATTTCTTCCAGTTTTTTCAGACCGTCAGGAAGATTGGATGTTACATTCAATTCTCTCCAAACGGCTTCGTTTACATGATTTGTTTTAATTTTCATCTGTAACTAATTTTTATGTTCGCTTCTTTCACCAGCAATTTTACTTTCTATTCATTACAACTAAAAATGTATTATAGCTTAACTTCAGAAACTACTCCAGTTAAAAACATGTTATATAAGTATGCTTTGCAAAGTTACAATCATTTTTCGATATAATATCATGTTTTACAACATATTTTCCAGACAGCTACACAAACGTTTGCGTACTTTTTCAGATTCGGGTCTGAGCGTTCCGTAGAGCAATCGAATAGGCTTTTTCGTAAAAATGAATAAAATGTTTCCACAGTGCTTTTTGGGCGATAGCAGCGGCTTTTTTACGAATTGAAGCAATTGAAGTTTCGTTTTCTGCCAGAAAATCGTTGATCATAGCTGCCAGTTCTATCGCTACTTCATGGCTGTTGTAGTCGGAACGATGAATAATGCCGACCCCGGTGCGTACATGCTGTGGCAGATCCGACACCCATTCGCCAAATCCGGAAAGATCGGTGGTGATGGTTGGGACATGGAAGGCAACACTTTCGAGAGGTGTATAGCCCCAGGGTTCATAGTAGGATGCAAAAACAGTAAGGTCGAGACCTATAAGTAGTTCGTAGTAACTTTTGTTGAAAATTCCATCTTTTCCATTCAGATAAGCTGGAACAAACACTACCTTAACACGGTCGCCCGGTTGATTATGCAGGTGAAACCAATTGAGTGCTCCTATCACGGGATCTCCTTGGTAATCATGTAGTTCATGCGTGCTTAATCGGTTGTAGGCATGTAAGGGATAATTGTGTTGAAGGCTGTTGGCCAAATCGGCGCGGTGCCCCCTAATCCAGGCCGGAACCATAATAAAAGCCACTACCTGTCGGTTAGAGGCTCTGTAATCGTTGAGGTGTTTCAATGATTCTATAAATACGTCGAGTCCCTTGTTTTTGTATTCATACCTACCAGCAGTACCCACAAATAGAGCATCGTCGTGCAACTGTTCTCCTATTAGGGTTTCAGCCACTTTTCTAAGTAGTTTACGTGCTTCGGAACGTTGTCGGGTAAATTCCTTTCCTCCTGGTACAAAATCATCCTCAAAACCATTCGGAGTAATGATGTCAGGGTCTTTATCGAGTAACTGACTGCATTCAAGTGCTGTAATCTTACTAACGGTTGTAAAACAATCGGCCAGATGAGCAGCCTGTTTTTCAGTCGAATGCTTCGAAACCATGTTGAGTTCTCCGGCCATCTGATCTCCATTGTACTCGTTGAGATAGTTGTACAGAGGCTTCTGGTTTCCGGCAATGGAACGTCCTATCGAGGTGGCATGGGTCGTAAACAATGTAGCTACCCCGGGTTGATGTTTGCGCAGGTAAAATAGCCCAAAACTGGTCATCCATTCATTAAAATGAGCTGCAACACAGGTAGATGTAGGGATGGAATAACATTTCAGGTAAGCATCGATAATCATTCCACTAGCATAGCCAAACATGGAAGATTCGTCGTAGTCGCCATAGGCACCGAGTGAATTTACCCTGGCCGTTTCCCATACTTTTCCGTAAATCTCATCTTTTTGGTTAAGCAAAGGATAAAAATCCACCAGTATGGCGATTGGATTTCCGGGTACCATCCAGCGCCCCACACGAATGTGAAGACCGTACGATGCTGTTATATATACCGCTAATTCACGTAAAAGTGAAGTATCTTCCTTGAAAAACGGACTTTCGTGTTCTACCCATACATCGGGTCCAATAAAAATGAGCTTGTCGGAATGTTTTTTTACCAGGGTGGCTGCGCGGGTGGAAAGTACGGTGTAAATTCCTCCCACCATATTGCAGACCTCCCAGCTGCTTTCAAATATATATTCGGGCTCTTGTTCAGTAGTTGCCATAGTGTAAAAAATAATCGGCAAATATAGTATTTATTTTACGATTTGGACTGGTTATAAAGTTAAAAACAAGATACTTTATTCATTAGAAAAATTATTTCTTTATTTTTGTCGTGTGGATCATATCTTTGCAGGATAACTCTCCAGCCTTTTCATTCATTTGTTAAAAAAACACTTTCCATGAAATCAATCAGTACATTTATTTTGATTTTCCTGGCTGCAGTATCATCATTATACGCTCAGTACCGGGATGTAAATCAGGCACAAGACCTTGCACTTGCCTTTCTAAGTAAAACAACGGGAGTGCAGCAACGTGTACCGATGAGTAAAGACGCATTGGTCCCGGTAAACTACCAGACTGATTCTCAACACCCCTTCTTTCATATTTTTACGATTAATGAGAATAAAGGTTTTGTAGTTGTATCGGCAGATGAACGTACAGCGGATATTTTGGCTTATTCCGATAAAAGCAATTTTGAGGCCGGTAAACTTCCTCCTGCATTCAAATACTGGCTTTCGGTGTATGAAGAAGAACTGAAACTGATTCGGAATTCCGGCTTACCTGTTGCAAAAGTAAACGAGCAGGTTTCTGTACAAGCAGTTTCACCCCTGCTGGGAGCAATTAAATGGGATCAGGGTTCTCCATACAATCAGCTATGTCCACTCATTCCTTCCTCTACCAATCGTACTGTAACCGGTTGTGTAGCGACAGGTATGGCTCAGGTAATGCGTTACCACCGCTGGCCGGCACAGGGTACAGGAAATAAAACCTATACTACCGAAACATTGCAGATTCCATTAACAGTAGATTTCTCACAAACTTCCTACGACTGGGATAATATGACGGCAACCTATGGCTCAGCGAGCACTGAAGCGCAGAAAAC
>JANJXE010000485.1 GCA_024709185.1 Paludibacter sp. | reverse complement strand
ACATCACTTCCTTTAAATGCAGCAAGTCCAACAGTATATTGAGTGAGATTGGTTAAACCTGTAAGGTTATACTGTGCGGTGTTTGCATCTACAGTTCCCAGTTTAGCTCCATTGAGATAAACATTTGTTCCTTCTTCATTAAAAGAGTTATCAGACCAGTTTAAAGTAGCATTTGTAGTGGAAGTAGCTTTAACAGTAATGTCAGATGGAGCAATAATAATTGGACTTCCGATTGCGTCTGCCCATGTATTACTTATTTTAAAATCATGAAGAGTTACGTTTCCAGATGAAAACGCAATCCGAATTTTATCGATATTTACACCGGTTGTACCTCCAATTTTCTCAAAATCCCAACTACCACTGGCAGGCTCTTCCGTTGGGATACTTTCGCCTCCTTTGTATGACACAATATTCATGTATCCCTTACTTCCGCTATACCACCACTTGGCTACAACAATGTAGGTTGTTTCATTTTCAATAATCCCCGCATCACTTTGAACTGTAGTGCCGTTCATAGCTATATTACCAAACAAGGCGCCATTCGCTTTCACACCAACCGCATATCGTTCGATGCCGTCGGCTCTTAGTCCGGCAAAACGAAATTCTCCTGTTGCAGTTTTATTCACGACAAATGAGAGGTAAAATGTAGAAGTACCCAGGGGAATTGGGGTAGAAAGATATCGCGTTAATCCAAACCCTCCTTCTGTAGCCTCAAAAGCGCCATTATTAACAGTAACACCGCTTGTTTTAGTGTCGTAGGTCCAGGTATCTGACCAGCCAGTTCCAGAATTACCAACTCCATTAGTTAATGGGCCATTCGGGATGTTGAAATCGTCGTGCACGGTTACCTGCGCATGAGAAACCGTGAAATTCGCAAAAAAAGCGAAGAGGAATAGGACTATTCCAAGAGTAAAATTTTTCGTTTTCATGATTGATAATTATTAATTAATTAGTAGTTGATATTATTTATTTTTGCCATTGATTTACCCCGTCTAAAATTCTGTTACGAAAAATAAGTGTATCGGTGACGGTGTAATTATTGCCAACAGCATCCTGATAGTTGTAGTTGAGGTAAAATTCCCTTTTTTCAGGGTTGTACGTTGATGAACCATTGGGTTTTACCTGCCATAATGAAGCTGGGTTTGCCAGAACATCAACGCTGTTATCCTCGTTGACATATAATTTAAAGCTGTAGTTTATAGTTGAAAATTTCTGGTTAGCAATACCGTTTGTTAGGAGCGTATCATGCGTAAAGCTTGTTAATTCCCAGTTGTTAATCGCGTTGGTTACCGGCTCTTCCTGATGATAAGCTATTGTTTTACTTTTACCCCCAATCGAGTCAATCTTCAAAACTCCATTGTGGTAATAATTACCAAATTTTGAAGCTTTGACTTTAAGTTTTAACACCATGGTAGTTTTCAATGATAGAATTGTATCAACTGAAGTAGATAATAATCTAAGTGGAATATAATACTCGGTTGTATCAGCTCTCTTAAAAAAATCTTCCTTCACCGACAATGTAATTTCTCCTCCCAAGTCTCCGGGTAGTATCTCAAACTGGTTATAGTTACTCAATTCATAATACTCAGCAGGTAGCAGTGTAAGATTCCCATCAACCGGAATACTTGTATCTATTTTATAAGTTACCCATTCACTGGTTTTATTTTCGCGCCTGCCTCCTATTTGAACAGCAACTTGTATATGATTAAATTCACCGTAAACAAAAGTCCTTTCCAATGTTTGATAAGGGAAATAGACTGAAGTATATTCGAAATCAGTAGTGTAATCATTATAAAAATAGTCCTTACAAGATACTATAAGTAATAATGCGAATGTAAAATAAATTATCTTTTTCATTTTTTTTGATATTAAATTTTTATTCCCAACCCTCATTTTGTAGTAGGTTTGGCATTAAGTTAATCTCACTAAAGGGTATTGGCAGGCTTTTAGCGGCAAAAGCACGTTTTTCTACTTCAAACTCCTCGTAGGCTTTTCCATTGGGGGAACTTTCGTCAAAAGTAATTCTGATGCCATGCACTGGAGTGTTTACTTCCATATCCCATCGTCTTAAATCCCAGAAGCGGGTATCTTCAAAACAGAGTTCAATTCTGCGTTCATTGCGTATTAAATCTCTAAAGGCATCTTTTCCTGAATTTGCGACTTTGTCCAGGTAGTAGTCTTTTTTGTCAGATGGTTTTGTAAGACTTCTAAAACCAACCCTTCCTCTTATTTTCCCCAATACTTGTTTCGCCGAAATGCCATAAACAGAGACTGTATTTGGGCT
>JANJXE010000083.1 GCA_024709185.1 Paludibacter sp. | reverse complement strand
GTACCTGCATTACCTCTTCGGTGGTTTTACTGTCCAAAGCACCTGTGGGTTCATCGGCCAGCAACACCTTGGGTTCGGAAATAATAGCCCTGGCAATGGCAACACGCTGCTTCTGCCCGCCCGACATTTCGCTGGGCATATGATAGGCCCAGTCTTTCAGCCCCATCCGATCAAGGTATTCCATAGCTATGATATTTCGTCGTTTACGGCTAATCTTTCTGTAATAGAGCGGCAATGCCACATTTTCAAGAGCGTTTTTGAAATTAATAAGGTTAAACGATTGAAATACAAATCCAATCATTTCATTTCGATAGTGTGCAGCCTGTTTTTCAGATAAATTTTTAATCAACACATTATTGATACAATATTCCCCTGTATCGTATGAATCGAGAATGCCAAGAATATTCAACAAAGTAGATTTACCGGAACCTGAAGCACCCATGATGGATACATATTCTCCTGATTCAATAGTGAGATCGACACCTTTTAATACATGAAGCGAAGTAGCTTCGGTGTAATAAGTCTTGTTTATGTTGTTTAATGTAATCATGTTACAGGGTACAATTGTTTAACGGATGCAAAGATATATTTTCTCATAGTACCTTGCAATACATAGTACTATATTAAAATAGATATTATTCCATTCATTTTGATTGAATGTCTCATAAACAGACGGTTTTAGCAAACCAAAAAGATTTTAAAAATAACATTATTTAACAATAAAACTGCTAAAATCAGTGATTTACCCCGGATTGAATGACAGAATGAGAAACATCCATCAGGTTATGCAGATGTTCGGGAAGGTAGGGTTTTACATCAATCGGAGAATGAAAATGAACATTAATTACACCAGGCTTTACAATAAATGATGAACGTGGCATACATGCGAAGGCTCCGGAAATGCTAACAGGCAGGATGGGTAATTGAAGATCGGCAGCAATACGAAAAGCTCCCTTTTTAAATCTCCCGACAGAACCATCGTAAGTACGTGTACCTTCGGGAAAAATTACGAGTGACACCCCGTTTTTCAACTGCCGTTCAGCTTTTTCTAAACTTTTTCGGGCTGCAACCGGGTTGGAACGGTTTATAAAAATATGTCCTGCCGACTCACAGGCTTTTCCAATAAAAGGGACGCGTCGTAATTCGGCTTTCATCATCCATTTAAACAGATAGGGAAGCCAGCCATAGATAATAAAAATATCGAACATTGATTGGTGATTAGCAACTACAATGCAGGATATTGATGAATCGACATTCTCGAAACCTGAAAACTGAACCTTCACACCAAACAAAAAGCAAATTGCCCTACCCCACCAACGTGCAGGGAAATACGAGATAAAGTGATTAGGAAACAAAGGTGATAAAACTATAGTAGCCAGTGCTACTATAAGCGTAATTAGCAAAACAAGAGGATAAGCTATAACCAGCTGATAAACAACAATCAAACTATTTACTTTCCGCTTCATTGTGTAATAAATTTCGAGTTAACTCCTATTTCTTCACCCTACACAAATTTAAAATTCAGTTACCTTGGTTAGTGTGTCAATCTTCTCTGTTGTACGACTTCGTCTGTTTATCTGGCTGACAAAGAGCCCCATCACTACGACCACTATTCCCATCCATTGAGTAAAAGTCAGGTACTGATCGAGTAAAAGCCAGGAAAAAATCGCAGTAAAAACAGGAATCAGATTCACAAAAACATTGGTTTTGGCAATTCCGATTTTACGTACCACCCCGCCAAAAAACACAAAGGCTATCACTGAAGCAAATAAAGCCAGCATTAGCAATGCACCCAGGGATTGTGTACTAACCTGCACTGATCCGATGGATTTATAATCGATGAGCAGGAAGGCCGGGATAAAAAAAGCGAGACCAATAAAACTTTGGTATAAAATGATGTTGATGATAGAATAATGAGACGAAATGCGGCGTAAGGTAGCTGAATAGAAAACAGCTGCAAATACAGCCAGGAACACAAGCACGACACCCCAGATTTCAGCATACATACCACTGCCGGGCACATAAATTACCAACAGCACACCTGCAATCGAAACTATAATACCAGCCACATTACTCTTTGTCACTTTTTCTCCGAGCATAAAATAAGCCAGTATTGGAGCGAAAAGAGGAATGGTAGCCACAATAACAGATACCAGTGTTGGCGACATCATAGTAAGTGCGTAAGTTTCACCCATATAATACAGAAAAGGTTCGAAAAACGCCAACAGGATGAACATACGCACATCCTCTTTTCGTAAGGACTGGAACTTACCGGTGGCACGTGCATATGCATACTTAATAAGCGTTGCATGTATTAACCGCAGCGTGACCTGTGTTACTGGTGGAAACGACTCGATGGCCATTCGGGTCCAGATAAAGGAAAAAGCCCAGAAGACCATGGCCAATACGATAGCCCAATACATTTTAAACTGCTGCATTTCGTTTACTTTTTAGATGCAACAAAGGAAGAAATCTGCAATTTCACTTCATTCCAAACTACTTGTGACATTTTAGCGCCCAGTACTTCGACCACTTTTGAGGAAACCAGCGATCCGATTTTACCACATACATCCAGTGAAAGATTGTTGGCCAATCCATACAGGAATCCGGCAGCATACAAATCACCAGCACCGGTTGTATCAATGCTGGTTGCCATAAACGGTGCAATCGTATGAGTTTCATCTCCAGATTTCACAAACGAACCCTGTTTACCTATTTTCACTACAGCAATCAGGCAATGGTCGGCAATCTGAATGAGGGCCTCATGTGGTTCGCGGCCTGTAAAAGCACGTGCTTCTTCTTCGTTAGCAAACACAATGTCGACATATTCCTTTACCATTTCCAGTAAAAACGCATGATTACTTTCCACCACATTATAACTTGCCAAATCGATCGATACCAGCAATCCAGCCTTTTTCGCCAGTTGTACTGCCTTGCGAATGAGTGAATGATTTTGCACCAGGTACCCTTCGATGTGGAAAATATCATATCCATTGAAGATAGATTCGTTTATATCACTTTCATCCAACTCTGCTGCAGCACCCAGAAAAGTACACAAAGTGCGTTCACCATCGGGCGAAACCAACACAGTACAGTTACCGGAAGGATTTTTGCTATATCCCAACAGTGAAGAAACACCATTCGCCATTAAATCACGTTGAAAGAAGTCACCTATTTCATCTTGACCTACTTTTCCCAAAAAACCAGCTTCAGCACCCAGTTTAGTAATTCCGTTTATCGTATTTGAAGCTGAGCCACCAGTGGCCATAACCGAAGTATCGAAATTTAATTTGCTTCTTATCTCACCAAGTTTCTGCAAATCGATCAACTGCATACTCCCTTTTGGTAATTTTAATTCTTCTAACACCTGATCAGAGTCTATACGCAATAAAATGTCTGTCAGGGCATTACCCATCCCCAAAACTTTTTTCATCATATTCGAGTTGTTTTTTTACAATTTTTCACTACACTACGTTCTTCCTATCTC
>JANJXE010000032.1 GCA_024709185.1 Paludibacter sp. | reverse complement strand
GTTCGCCCAGTGGTCCATCCAATGTAAAAGCAGCATCAGACGCTCCAACAGAGACTTTTCCCTGAACACGGTCTTTGTTGCCTTCGCGTTGTTTGATTTCCATTACCGAACTCAACGCATTGGTGCGGTTAGCTGGAAAGGCTCCGGTGTAGAAACTGATGTCCTGCACAAAGTCGGGGTTGATAATCCCAATGGTTCCACCCGATGAGCCCTGCGTGGTAAAGTGGTTAATTACCGGAATTTCTATACCGTCGAGGTAAAATACGTTCTCAGAAGGGCCCCCACCGCGAACAATCAGGTCGTTGCGGTTGGGATCGGTAACGCCCACACCTGGCAATGTCTGCACCAGCTTGGATACGTCGCGGTTTACACCGGCGCTTTTCTCAATTTCCTGAACCCCAAGAGTAATTACCGATATTGGACTTTCGATACGCTTGGCATTTACATTACGTTTCACCACAAATTCATTTAGTGCGAATGTTGCCTCATTGACTGCAATGTCTAAAAAAACAGTTTGATTGCCTTGCACCTGAATTTCAGGTGATAGTGTAGTTTGAAATCCTACCAAACTCACAACCAGCTGTTTAAAGCCTGGATCAATTCCGGTAAAAATATAGTTTCCATCAAGGTCGGAAGTTGACCCGATATTGGTTCCCTGAATCAGGATATTTGCAAATTCAAGGGGTTCGTTGGTTTTGGCATTGTAAATACGTCCCTTGATGGTTCCTTTTTGAGCCATAAGAGTAAATGCCAACAGAAAGATGCTTACAATTAAAATGATTCGTTTCATACGGTTGGTTTATTCAAAATATTCAGTTACACGTTGAGTGGTTAATTTTGAGCTGATTACAGCCATCGGTAGTCCGGCACCCGGAACAGTTGAAGCCCCTACATAAAACAGATTGTTCAAATCTTCGTCTTTGTTGGCAGGACGAAAACCGCCAATCTGACTCATGTGGTGTGACAATCCAAGTCCGCTTCCTTCGTACAGATTGAAGTGTTTTTCCCATTCCAGCGGGGTGTATATCGTTCTGGAAACAATCGATCCGGTAATGTCTTCCCCGATACGTTTTGAAAAATCCTCCAAAATGCTGTTCACAATTTTATCGCGATCGTCCCAGTTGCGTTTGTAAAGGAGATTGGGAACCGGACAAACAAAGAACAAACTTTCGCATCCTTCAGGTGCACAGTCGGGATTGTGCTTCGAAACCACATTTACGTAGTAATACGGTTTTTCCAGTGTGTCGGGTTGCTTCAATACTTTCAGGGAGTAATCCTTGTAATTCGTTCCCAGGAAATAATTATGGTGATGTACCTGAGGGAGTTTTTTATTTACTCCAATGTAGAAAGTCAGGTATCCCATGGTCCATTTCATCTTGCGGAGTTTTTCCTCAGAATATTTTTTACGTTTGAGAACACGCCCTCTGAACACCGCAGCATCAGCATTTATAACAAAGGCATCGGCCTTCCAGCTCTTTCCGTTTTGATCCACAAGAGCTATTACCTTTCCATTCAGCTCTTTCACTTCTTTAATTTCAATATTGTAGTTCAACTTAACTCCTGCCATTTTTAGTTCTTTAACCAACCCTTCTACAATCTGATACATTCCACCTTTTACATTGTAATAGCCATCGTTCACAAATTCGATGTGCGAAAGAAGACTATACACCGCCGAAGTGTCGAAAGGTGTACGACCCAGGAAGAAGGCAATGAGCGAAACAATTTGTTGTGCCTGAGCCGAATCGAAATACTGTTCTACCTGTTTCCAAAAGGTTTTCATCAACACTGGTAAATGGACAGGATTAACAGTTGCCAGGGTAAGCAGGTAACCCAGTTTCGAATCGAAGTTGGTTTTAATTACCTTATCTACAGTATCGTTGTAAAGCTGGCCCGATTTCCGGATGTACTTTTGAAACTTTTCCTTAAAATCAGGTTCTTCCTCAGCAAATTGCGCTGCCAGCTTATCCAGATCCTTATACAAGGTGTAGGTCTTGGGAGAATTACTGAAATTAACGGTATACAACGGATCCAGCTCCACAAATTCAAAGGGAAGCTCTATGCCACAGTCGTCGGCAAATTCCTTAAACTCATACGACATACTAAAGAAGCTGGGGCCTGTGTCGAAGGTGAATCCATCTTTCTTCACCTGATTCAACCGTCCTCCCGCACGTTCATTTTTCTCCAGTATCTCCACCTCAAACCCTCTTTTAGCAAGCCGAAGGGCAGTGGTCAGACCACCCAGACCAGCTCCGGCAATAATCACATGTTTCTTCATATATTCTTAATTAATTTTTTAAATATCTTGGTAATAACTCATTCTTAACCCACTGATAGGCGGGTTCTCTTTTTAAAGATTTGCGCAAATAATACACTGCCTTATCGCGTTGATTGGTTTCGTAATACATTTCGGCAATGGCAGTCAGTAAGCTCAGATAGTTCCAGTTCCACTTTAACTGTTCAGGATTTCGTTCCATCAACTCCATCGCTTTCAGCAAATGGCTTCCGGCATCATCCTTTGAGCCACCGAATAAGAACGGGGTGTAAAAAAGGATGTTACCATACTGTTGATAGCCCAACGGGTTTTGGGGATCAGCTTTAATTGCTTTCTGAGCATATTCGTTGCTTTTTGGTCCCAGAAACGGAGCCTGCAATTTGTTCACTCCGATTCGGTATCCGTACAATGCCGCACGATAGGCGTACACCGATGCCAGTGAATAAGCCGATTTTTCAAGTTGCTTCAAATCATCTTCCATACGCGGAATCCATTCCCGTGCTTCGGTATTTTTTTTATTCCCGATACACCAGGCAATATAGCCATACTGAAAATTTACCCGTTCCAGTAATTGTACCGATGTGGGACTTTTTTGTAAGTGCACCTCGTTAAGCACCTGCTTCCACTGGCTCATAGTGCCACTGATATAAGCCTCGTACACCCGCTGTGCCGGCGACGATGCCACCAGTAGCGCAGGCAGCATAAGGACAATAATCAGGCTATAGTTCTTCCTTTCCATTGGTAGCTTTTGTTTTTAGAGTGTTTTAAAGCCCTGCACATTAATTTGCCAAGGGTCCAAATCTGTTCGTAATGCAATCGGATATTAATACCAACCTTTTGGTTACTGATCAGGGATATTAGCCAACGAGTGACTAGCATCATCGACAGGTATGCCGGGAGCATGTACCAGGGAAGAAAAATCATCCAGAAAATCCCGCTAAAAGTAATAAACCAAAATGCCAGACCTGCAACCGTTGAATTCCCAAAGAACGCGAAGACATTTTTACTGAAACCTTCGAGGGCATCGTTGTAAGTGTCGTACATTTTACATGTTATATCTTCGTTTCCGGTAAGGCAGTCTATCCGATATTGCCTTTTTTTTATGTATCGTGCGATGTGAATATCTTCGACTTTTTCGTTGCGGTAGCGTTTGTGAGGCTCCAGTGCTTTGTACAGCTGGTGGTCGAACAACATAAATTGTCCGTTGGCAGCCGACAAAGATGAAAAGCGCGATATGCGCACCAGAACTAAAGGAAGTAAACTCAAAAGGATGTAATTCATCAGGGGAACAATCTTGTACAGAGCCTTTGATAGAATAATTTGAGTAGGAAATACCGACATAAATACCAGTTTTCTGCGTTGTAGATAGGCGAGGGTCGATGCAATGGCATTGGAGCCTAACCTGACATCGGCATCCAGAAAAAGCAGATAGCGACCTTTGGCTATGCGTGAACCTGCAAAGCAAGCTTGATTCTTACCCAGCCAATCCTCTTTTTTTATTCCTGCATCGACAAGTTGAATAGCAGAATTAAGCTGCTGCTTTGATTGTACAACAGCCTCAGTTTCGTCGGTTGAATCATCGTTTACAACAATAATTTCGAGCGTAGGGTAACTTTGTTTTCCCAAATCGTCGAGCAGGTTGCCAATTGTTGATTCTTCATTCCTCACGGGAATAACAACAGATACCAGGTCGTGTTGATCAATATTACTATACATACCATAATCGGCACGAAACACATAGTTTACGATTGCTATTAAAGTCTGTAACAAGGCAAATCCTGCCACTGCCCAGGCTATTCCGGTCAGTACTAATTCAGTGCTCATACGGTCAGTTGGCTGTGTAGTTGAAGGGTTTGTTGATAGAACTTGTTGTAAGCCAATTCGTAGCTGTGGTTGGCGATTACTTCATCTGTTGCTTTCTGAAGATAAAAATACAAAGTTGGTTTTTCAAATTGAAAATAGTCGGTAAGTTGCACCAAAAAATATACATCGGGCTTTAATTCCTGGTTGAAACGAAGTCTTTCAATCCCTTTTTTAAATTGCACTTCATATGTATGCGACGAAAAGAGTTTTCCCTGAGGATAAATGACCACCAGGTTTTCGGGCTTACTAAGCAATTGTTCGGTGTAGTGTAAACTTTCGAACAGCGACCGACTGTTAGGACGGATAGAAAAACCCCCGCTATACGAAAATAGCCAACGCTGACGGAGTTGTTCCTCATCCATCATGAAATGGAACTTACGGCCAAATACTTTTTCATTCAGGTACAATCCCCCAAATCCATCCCACCAGCTTATATGATTCGATAACAATAAAACCGGTTTTCCGACAGAGGATACATCACCCCGTATCACCACCTCCTGAAACGTTTTCCGGATGCGGATGCGTGAATAGTTTTTAAAGAAACCATACACCAATGGATTATGTTTTGCCTCTATCATGATTACATCAACAGTAAAAGGATGACAAAAAATAAAAATTGAGCTATAAACACCGGCATTGCAATCCGATTGGATAGTTTAATGCGCAATATAGCGACAATACTATGCATTAATACAGCAATTATCCACCAGGCGACATAGTTTTGAAAAGGTACTTTGTCGCCAGTCCAGCTCCATAAATCGATTACCGGTGCAATTTGTTCCAGTATCAGGTCGTAAATCAACATTGTGGTGGCACCCAGCAGCACAACAAACACAGTCTTTATACGAAATGACTGAAAATATGCTGCTGTAAGATACACCAGCATCAGCCAGTTTATACCTATCATCAGGGGAGTGGCAAGCAGTTTTGGCCCCAGACCTGCACCATAAACATATTCACCGAAAATGAGACCGGTATTCACACCAATTACTTCGATAAAATAACCTGTGAGGTAAATGATTACAACAGCAGTCAGTTCTTTGAAGCCTGGTTTTGTCAGGTGATTAATCATCAGGAATCCTAAACTCAACAGTAAAGCAAAAGGAGTAAGGTGAATAAAGTAAGGCCGACTTACTTCCCATACCATTCCTGCAATGCCTACACTATAGAAAATCAGCAGGATAACTGATACATAGCCCGGATTACGAAAAATCTTAACTGTCTCTTGTTTGTTCATAGCTTACGATTATCGCTCCAATATGTGTTGGTGAACATCCTTGTAAATCATTTTAAACCATTCAGAAAACTGATCGGGAGCATTTTCAATTTCCAGCTGTAATTCTTCAAACGAAAGATAGCGATAATTCATTACCTCGCTGGTATTAGGATTGGGAAGCTGATTGGTAACTCCCAGAAATACATGATCAATTTCATGTTCAGTCAGATTATTCTCCAGCTCTGCCTTATACTGAAACTGAAATAAATCAGTTAAATCAGCTGTCATTCCCATTTCCTGCATCAATCTTCTGTTGGCGGCCTCAATTGTCAGCTCGCCGGGGGCAGGATGACTGCAACAGGTATTCGACCATTTACCTTTCGAATGGTATTTTTCCAGGGTTCGTTGTTGCAATAGCCAGCGACCCTCTGTATCCGTTATAAAAACAGAAATAGCCCTATGCAAATGAGCACCGTGATGGGCCTCCATTTTCTCCATAGTACCGGTTTCCACATCGTTTTCATCCACCAGTATAACCTCTTCTTTACTTTTCATCTTCTTATATCAACTTTAATTTATATACTATCATCGCTTTTATCAACAACAATATTTTGTAGTAATTGGGTACACTGATTCGTGCATTCATTACCTGCTGCGGGGGCGTTAGTTCTATGCGCTTCAATAAACTGATGTAATAATAGTAAGCAGTAAGAACTGCCAGTCGTGAGCGCCCGGGCAATTGACGGATGCCCAGATAAGCTTCATTAAACTCTCCACGAATTTCCTTTACCAACTTAGCTTTTGCCTGGTCATCGAATTTATCAAAATCATAGTCACTAAAATAGGTTCGGTTTAAACCATTGATATCTGCATTCAAATCCCGCAGGAAATTAACTTTTTGAAAGGCTGAGCCCAGCTTCATTGCAGGAAGCTTTAGTCGGTTGTACTCTTGAACGTTGTTGTTTGTAAACACCTTTAGACACATCAATCCGACTACATTGGCCGAACCATGTACGTATTCCTCTGTTTCGGCTTTCGATTGATAGGTCGATTTCTCCAAATCCATCTTCATGCTGTGAAGAAAAGCATCGATCAGCTCGTAAGGAATATTATACCGGCGTACAGTGAGCTGAAACGAATGTAAAACAGGATTAGTACTGATACCAGTTTCGAGAGCATCACGCAATTGCTGCTCGAAAACATTAATTAATTTACTTTTATCGTATTCATGAAAGGTATCTACAATTTCGTCGGCGATGCGAACAAAACCGTAAATAGAGAAAATTGCTCGCTTATCTTCATTTTTAAGAAGATTGGACGAGAGATAGAACGAAGTACTGTAGTTCCGTGCTATCAAGCGGGAAATTTCAAACGTTGTTTTAGCGTACAAGTCCATTGGCTAAGTGTTTAATCGATGTAATTAGTACAAATTCATATCATCTAAACAAAATTGGTACAAATTTGTTCTAATAACAAAAAATTATTTTTTACGATTCACTCAAGTACAATCTCATGCGGACAAAAACCATCATTTTTGATTTGTTAGATTATCTGGAAGAATACGAAAAGCAGCTTCCGGAAAATGATGCCGGCATGTCAACCAGCGACTTTATTGGATTTCTCAATACTGTGCATCAACCTGATACACTTCAGGTTGACAAGATAAGAGGTGGAAATGAAGCATGGAAGGCCTGGCAGAATAATGAGAATAAAATGGCCACTAATGTGTCGATTCTGGTGAGTTTATTATTCAGGTACGCCAAAATGTACTCGCGTAAAGCACTGAAAGATAGTGGCATTAAAACTGTGGATGAATTTGCGTTGTTGATTACGCTATTAACTCACGAAAGTATATCCAAGCAAGAGTTGATTCGGGAACAGGTGTTAGAGAAAACTTCAGGTATTGAAATTGTTAACCGATTGATACGGCAGGGATATATACAACAATTTGCCGGAGCGAAGGATCGCCGCAGCAAATTGTTGAAAATTACAGAGGAAGGAACGAGGGAGCTGATGGCCATTTTGCCCAGAATGAACCTGGTGTCGAAGATTGTAGTAGGTAATCTCACCACCTCGGAGCAAAATATGCTCAGCTACCTGATGCGTAAGTTAGATCATTTTCATAATCATATTTTTATGAACGAAAAAGATACTGAACTTGATGATATTCTTCAGAGAGTTAATCCATCGGAATAAATGTGTTGTACTCTTCTACAGAAGCTCCATTTAAACAGGCTTCAATAATCTGACGTCCAAGCGGGTTTAATTCCGGAGTGAGGTACTGTTGCAATTCTTCTTTAAAGAAATCGTACAGTTTGTCAGCTCCCTTATCATATCCTTCGGTACCCATTTCGGTTTGTTTGTATACCTGAAGGAAGCGTGATGGAATTTTTGCTCCTTCGATGGTCAGGTAATTCAGCTCGTAACCCAGCAGCGGACAACGGGCAGCCTGATACTGTTCTTTTTTCAGTTTTGCATTTCCACGACGGGTTAAGTATTCACGCATCAGCAACTGTGGTTTGAACCCGACTTTCCAAACTCCGATAAATTGGTTGGGAACAAGCGTGTAGCGTGTTGCCGGAGTTGCCATAATCTGATCCAGCAGAATGTTGGCGTGCTCAACCATTTTACCGGTAGCAAATGGCCAGTACGATCCAACACCTTCAGAGCCCATACCCGTACCACCTACTATACTTGGATTGGCATGTCCGCGTGGTGAAACCAGTCGCCACAACCAGGCCAGTGCGGGTGGTAGCAGGTGGAACATACCTATAATACCGTAATTTGGATTTTCAATTGAGCTAGGAGGAGTCCGAACTCCAAAGCTGCGTACATCAACCGACACAGGAGTGCCAATTACATTGGGAACAATCTCACGGGGTAAAATCACGCGTGGGTTCGGGCATGGTTTGCCGGGCTGATCTTCAATATGATCCCAGATTAGCACTGTGCTGTCGGGATGCGATTGCAGATTGAGGAAGAGCAGGGGAGTGGGCGGTTTTAACGTAATCTTTTCAAGGAAAGGATCATCGCCATATTCTTTCACGCCATCCACACGGATAAACCAGGCATTTTCAGCATCCAAAACAGTAAGTTTACCATTATCTTTCTGTATGGATGGATGACAAAGGGCCATATCGTCGGTAACCGGATGGAAGGAAGAAAACAGAGGAAGGTTAATTAAACGACGTTCCTTCGTAATTGAATTTTCTCCAATCATCACCTGCCCGTTAGGTTCGCGTAAGATGTGTTGTAACATTTCACTTTTGCCACCACCACTGGCACCTTCGTGCATAAAGGTAGTCATATTGTCATAAGGGCTAACTACTTGTACAGTAGAGCAGTGAGCTGTAATCCAACCTTCTTTCTCTCCTTTGGTCAGCAATGCTCCGTACAGACCTTTCTTGGCACTGGGTCCCGGATACAGGTTATACGAATAAATTTCGTGACGGTTACCATCGCGGTTGTGCACCACAATCTGTTTTCCATCAAAATGGGTATGACGGAAGGTTGGAGCTACATAGATAATAGAGTCGAGTTCTAAATTACCAGGTAATTCATCAACGGGAATAATCTGCTGCAACATCGCAAGTCCCATTGCAAAGAAACCTGCATTGGCCGGTGCGATAGCCATTCCGCTTACCCCAATACCTGCACGACCTGCAAAATAAAAGAATACAGCAAGTTCCTGGTCTTTTAACCAGTTGAAAGTTTCCTGTTTCAAATCGGCAAAGTCGTATCCAAAACGTTCTTTGAAGCGTTCCTTGTCGGTGGGTGCATCGTCGGCAATAGCCATAGTGTCGGGGTCGCGGCGACGCATGTAAGGATCGGTGTAGTTGGCAGCAACGCCATTGCGCACCCGATGTACTACTACTTCCGTACGTTCTCCCTGACCGGGAATGTCGTAGCTGACTTCGAATGAATTGTTGTTTTCACCACCTACAGCAGCTGTCGAGAGCTCCTGTACCGAGTTGAATACCGTAAATCCACGACAATTGTTTAAAATGTCAATTGTCGCCGGAGGCAATATAATCCCCCTTTGTTCCAGTGTTTTAATAAATTGATTCATGTTGATGGAATTGAATACCTTAAAAAAATATTTTGTTAAGTAATACTTAATTATTTTTGAATGAAGTAACGCAGAGTAATTCTGCGGTATATTTACTCAAATTGGAGAACTGAAAGTTCCTGCGTGCATTGAAATACACACTGTCACCCTCTTCCAGATGATAGGTCTGGTTGTCGAGTTCCAGCAGTAATTCTCCTTTGAGAATGTGTCCGAATAGTTGTCCTGTTTGCTTGCTAAACAATCCAATGCTGTTCGATTTTTCAGGAAAACGGATCATAAAGGTGTCCATGAGTTTATTTAACTCATCCTGTGATAATGAAAGTGTGTCAGCGCCAAAGTCGTTTGTGGCAATAAGTTTAGCTTCTTTTTTGCGGATCAGAGGCAGAGGAGAACTTTCATTCTCGCCAATCAGTTCACCAACAGTTGTATGAAGTTGGTCTGCTATGGTTTTTAAGGTGATGATAGTGGGATGTGCTTTGCCATTTTCGATTTGAGACAGGGCACTCGAACTAATGCCCACACGTTTGGCCAATTCATTGAGATTCAGTTTAAACTGCTCTCTTCTGATTTTTATGCGCTCACCTATTCTGTTCATGTTCGAAATTTGGCGCAAAGATACTATATTTTTAATTAATAAATTAAGTAATGCTTAATTAATTTTACAGGAATAGTGATTTTTAACATTTGTGCAAAATAAAAACCGGAATACCTGTGTACCCGGTTTTTTAAACTATTGAAAATGAAGTATATTTAGGTTGGAGTAACAGTGTAAAATGGGTTTCTACGATTACTCCCCTGATTTATCTTGTAAAATAGGCTGTCAGCATCCAGGTTGTTTTTTCCTGTTCCTTCAGGTAATCGCTCATCATGGCTACTGTCGACTCGTCACCAGCCTCCGAAGCTTGAGATAAAATTGCCCTTTCAGCCTGCATCAGTTTTGAAATCGTTTCTAATACATTTCTCATACCTTCATCGCCATCAGTTACAACTCCGGTTTCTTTCACCTGACTCATGTTCAAATAATCGCTGAAAGAATGCGCAGGAATTCCATCGAGCATTAAAATCCGCTCCGCAATTTCGTCAATTTTTGTGGATGCATCGTCGTAGAGCTCTTCAAATTTGGAATGAAGGTGGAAAAAGTATTTTCCCTTAACGTTCCAGTGAAAGCCTCTCAGATTAGTGTAATATACCTGAAAATCGGCCAGTAACTGTTGTAATCCCTTTACCGTTACGGCAGCAGCTGCTGCGTTTAATTTGCTGTAATCTACTGTTTTCATATTCGTTGATTTTTAAAATTATTTTTCTTTTATCAATTTGATGATACAAAGATACAGGTATTCAATATAGATACCAAACCATAAAATCAATTCGAATATAGATTTTGTCGATGAGTTAAACGTAAATCACTTTCTAATCCTCACCCATAAATCATTAATCATTAATCATTAAACATTAATCATTTAAAGTCGCTTTCCTCCTTCTTTTCAGTTTCTCTTCCAGTGCTTCAATTTCTTCTGCCTGATTATTAATCGTTTTCAACAGTTCATTTAGTTCTTCGTTGTCGATAGTTGTTGGATACTGAGTATCCACCCGTTCCATAAAATCGGCAAGCACATTCATATAATTCATAAAAGCATCGTAAGCGGTTTCATAGTTGCTACCGAACGCATCTTTATGACTCATGTAACGGAAGTGATCGGCCGATTGAATTTCAAGCCAGTCGTGCAAAAGAGGTTTGTCCTGACACAATCGTACACGTTCACCAATGCTGTAAAGTTTGCTGAGGGCTTCATTTTGAAGATCATTACCACTCCATGGGCTGAGATCTTTTTCATGTCCCCACCAGCTAATGGGGTAGGGAATCTGAAGAGCAGCAGCAGGTTCCGATTTCTTTGCAGCTTCCGTAGGAGTCACAAAACCGATTTGATTTTCCATCGAATGGTAAGGAATGGCTTTCAGGAAATCAAAAATTCCTGTTTCAAAACGTTGTGTTTGACCAAAGGTCTCGTAACCCATCCAAATATTGAAAATTTCCTCTTCTGCAGGCGAAGCAGCTATCCAGCCAATGAATTTTTCAGCTGTAAGTGGAAAATCACTCCACGATGGACTTGAAAAGCGCAGGAAAATATCTTCCGACAGTTTAACGTTTCGTACCAACAGTTTAAGCTTGGGTTGATAACTGTGGGTATAAACAAAATTGGAACTTTTCCAACCCATTACATGCTTGGCTTCTTCGATCAGAACCGTTTTATAGCCCATTTTGTAAATTACTTCGCCAATCTCATCCGAATAAATCAGTTCTGCATTAGCAAATGCAGTCGGTTTCTTTCCAAACAGGTTTTCAATTTTGGCTGTATGCATTTCGACCTGCATTTTAAATTCCGACTCATCGAACACAGAACTCAGCGAGTGGGCATAGGGTTGGGCCAGGAATTCGACACATCCTGTCGCTGCCAGTTCCTTAAAACTATCGATTACCTCCGGAGCATATTGTTCGAGCTGTTCGAGTACGACGCCCGAAATGGAGAAAGCGCATTTAAACTTTCCGTTCGAACTACGAATCATTTCGCTGATGGTACGGTTAGCTGGCAGATAGGCCTGCTCAACTGTGTTCCGAATGCGATCTTCTACCTGAAAATCGTCGAAATAATAATGATCCTGACCGATATCAAAGAAACGGTAGCGTTTCAGTCGTAGGGGTTGATGCAGTTGAAAATAAAAACATATATTCTTCATATTGCTGTGCGTTTAATTCGTTTGTAGTCTGCTAAGTTTTTTATCAATTTATTTTTTGTGAACGTGTAACTTTTTTGAAGTCAATTTACAGTTTTCCCAAAACAGCATTATAAATATTGCGAACTTTTATGCCGGCATCGTACCATTTAATATTATTTACTTCCTCTCGTCCCAGGTTACGAAGGCTTTCGTACATGGCCGGATATTTCACAATTGCATAAATGGCATCGGCCATGGCATCGATGTCCCAATAATCGGTTTTAATAGCATGTGTCAAAATTTCAGCACAGCCCGATTGTTTGGAAATTATGGATGGAGTACCAACCTGCATAGCTTCCAGGGGCGAGATACCAAAAGGCTCGGAGACCGAGGGCATTATATAGACATCGCTCTCGGCCAGCATTTCGTGGACCTGTCTCCCTTTTAGGAATCCAGTGAAGTGAAAGCGGTCGGCTATTCCCCGTTGTGCAGCCAGATCAATCATGGCGTTCATCATATCGCCACTACCAGCCATCACAAAGCGCACTCCCTTTGTTTTTTGCAATACCCGATGGGCTGCTTCTACAAAATATTCTGGTCCTTTTTGCATAGTAATTCTTCCCAGAAAGGTCACCACTTTATCGCGCCGGGGAGTTTTAGTGAACGAATCGGCATTGGGAAGGGGTTCAACTGCATTATGAACAGTAGTCACCTTTCGCGGATCCTGGTGGTACTTCTCAATCACAGTGCGTCGTGTAAGGTCACTAACCGTGATGATATGATCGGCTGCATCCATTCCCCGTTTTTCCATGGCATATACAGTAGGATTTACCTGGCCCCGGCTTCGGTCGAAATCGGTGGCATGAACGTGAACTACCAATGGTTTGCCGCTTATTTGCTTTGCAAACACTCCGGCAGGATAGGTAAGCCAGTCGTGTGAGTGAATGATGTCGAACTCCATCTGATGGGCTAAAACACTGGCCACTGCTTCGTAGTTTCCGATCTCCTCAATCAAATTATCGGGATAGCGTCCTGAGAAATCGATACACCCCAATTCATTCGTGTAGATGCGCGAGAAATCATATTTAATACCGTTGCGCAACCAGAAATATTCGTCCGGATGCATCAGGTGCCCGATACGTTGATTTACATAATTCCAGTCGTTTTCTTTCCATACTACGGGCACATTGCAGGCCCCGATAATCTTCAAAAAGCTCTGATCTTCATCACCATGAGGTTTTGGAATCACAAAGGTCAGTTCCATATCGTGTTGCTCTGCCATGCCACGAGTCAGTCCGTAGCTGGCAGTGCCTAATCCTCCCAGAATATGCGGCGGAAATTCCCAGCCAAACATTAATGCCTTCATACTTGTTCTGTTTCAAGTTTGTTTAGTAGATTCAACACACGCAGCACTTCGGCCACACTCATAGCAAACGACATGGCTCCATGTCCCTTGTAAGGAGGATTACCATCGAATAACTCCGGAAGTGTTCCTACACATAGCTCCGTCATCTCTGCTTCCAGACCTATAAGCATGCGTTCTACAAAGGACTTGCCACTGTTCTTATACACTTTAAGGTAGGAATTTACAAAGGCTCCGAACACACAGGGCCACACCGGACCATTGTGGTAGTTCCTGTTACGTTCGAGCATACCTCCAATGTAATTTGGCCGATAATAACCACTTTTGGGACTTAAACTACGCATTCCTTTGGGTGTTAAAAGCTCCTTTGTACAAATGTCGAGTACTGCTTTCTGTTGTTGACGCTTGAGTGGAGAATATTCCAATGCAACAGCCAGCAACATATTCGGTCGTACTTCCATATCTTTATAGTTATCGACTACGTAATCGCAGAGATAACTTCCGTTCCAAAACGTGGATACAAAAGCTTCACGGGCAATTTCGGCCTGGTAATCCATCAGGTCGGCTGCATGCTCGTTTCCCCGGTTTCGTTTCAGCGATGCAACAAATTTTAATGCATTATACCATAAAGCATTGATTTCAACCACATAACCGGTACGTGGTGTAATCGGTAGCCCATCTTCCACCGCATTCATCCAGGTTGCTGGACGTTCGGTTCCATTTACATACAGCAAACCGTTGTTATGAAAAAATACACGTGGATGGTTCATTTTCCGAATAAAGCTGATAATGGATGAACAGATTTCCTCAAACCGTTCGGCAGCCTCATCCATGCTGGTATACAAAGCATATTGCTGAATAGTCCAAATAAACCAGAGCAATACATCGGGGTCGTCCAGTTCTTTTATTTGAAGATTTTTTGGGTCTTCACCTTCCATAAAGCGACTGATTTCTGCAAGCGATGTTTTCATTATATCGTTGAAGTAGTCCCAGCGATCGATGGCCATGGTACATCCGGGAAGGGAAACGAACTGATCGCGACCACGGGAACCAAACCAGGGATATCCTGCCAGCAGATAAGTTTCGCTTCCAACACGTTTATAAAACTGCTGTGCTGAATTTTTGAGTGTAGTGAACATATCCTTCCGCTCATGGCGACGGCTTATTTCATTTTCCCACAAAACATTAAGTTTGGTCGGACTCACCTCTGAGATTCCGGCTGAAAAGATTACCGATTCACCTTTTTTAAGGGATAGTTCGAAATAACCCGGAACCAGGAGGTCTTCTTTGTAATCGTATCCACGTTCCTGTTCTTTGTAATACTCAATATTCCTGTACCAGTCGGGTTGATGGTGATAATTTACTTTTCGTGAGAACTGCATGAAAAGCTGTGGATAGTTTTCATACAAGCGCATGGCCATACCGTTTTTTACTTCCTGATATGAACTGTCGGCATGGTCGTTCTGATGGGTTAGTTCGTTTACACTCCGGAAGGCCAGGAAGGGTTTAAAACGCAGAGTGGTATGTGAACGGGCTTCCAATAGCGTGTATTTGATGATAACACGCGGTTCGAACGATACCAGCATTCGTTCTTTCGAAAGTATAACGCCTCCAACCCTGTAAATGGTTTTGGAGATAGTGGTGCATTCGAACTGACGAATGTATTTATGACCATTTGGACTGTAGTGATTTCCTTCATAACGATGAATGCCCAGGTTGAATTCAGCACCATGTTGTATAACCGTTTCATCGAGTGAGGAAAGTAACACATGATTTGAGTCATCAAGCTCGGGCAGTGGTATTACCAGCTGTCCGTGGTACTTTCGGGTATTGCAGTCTATCAACGTGGTGCTGTTGTAGGCACCCGCACGGTTGGTGCGGATCATCTCCTTTGTCAGCGATTTTTCCAGGTTGATCAGCAGGGTTTTATCAAAATTGAGGTAACTCATGTGTTTAGGGTATTTAGTGTTTTGAAAACGATTGCAAGTTAATAAAATAAAAATTCCTGTGCAATTTATTCTACAATAATAATTGGGTTTCTTTCAGAAAATCTACCCACATCAAACTTATAGTTGTGTTTTGGGTAAAGACTGACACAGTAACGAAAAAATCATTTCGGTTTATTCATCAAATCAAAAAAAATCGTACATTTGTGCCTTGTTTTTTAACGCCTCTTTAGCTCAGTTGGTAGAGCAAATCATTCGTAATGATTAGGTCGTGGGTTCGAGTCCCATGAGAGGCTCATACAACAAAAAAATCCGGAACATACATTCCGGATTTTTCTGTTATTACAAATCGCAGGCATTAATTCATAGCCTGTTCAAGGTTTCTTTTTATTGCAGACAGGAATTCCTGAGTGCTCAGGTACTGATCGCGACTAACCTTATCTCCGTGTACCAGAATAGCAAGGTCCTTTGTCATTTCACCGGCTTCCACAGTAGCTACACACACTTTCTCAAGTGTTTCAGCAAAGTGGATTAGCTCAGCATTTCCATCGAGTTTACCACGGTGTGCCAACCCACGGGTCCATGCAAAAATGGATGCGATGGGGTTGGTGGAGGTTTCCTTACCTTGCTGATGCTGACGGTAATGACGGGTAACTGTGCCGTGAGCTGCTTCAGCTTCTACCGTTTTGCCATCGGGAGTTACAAGAACCGACGACATCAGACCAAGTGAACCAAAGCCCTGGGCTACTGTATCCGATTGAACATCGCCATCATAGTTTTTGCAGGCCCATACAAATCCGCCATTCCACTTAAGGGCTGAAGCTACCATGTCGTCGATTAAACGGTGCTCATAGCTAATTCCAGCAGCTTCGTACTGTTCCTTGAATTCGTTTTCATACACTTCCTGGAAAATGTCTTTAAATCGTCCGTCGTACGCTTTAAGGATAGTGTTCTTGGTCGACATGTACAAAGGCCATTTCTTTTCCAGAGCTACCTGAAACGATGAACGTGCAAATCCATAGATGGATTCATCAGTATTGTACATCGACAGCGCCACACCATCACCTTTAAAATCGAATACCTCCCATTCCTGCGTTTCACCGTTTTCGTTGGTAAAGGTCATTTTCAGCTTTCCTTTTCCCTTGATAACCACATCGGTGGCTTTGTACTGATCACCAAATGCATGACGACCAATTACAATGGGCATATCCCATCCGGGAACCAATCGGGGAACATTTTTGCAGATAATCGGTTCACGGAAAACTGTTCCACCGATAATATTACGCAGGGTACCATTTGGCGATTTCCACATTTTCTTTAATCCGAATTCTTCTACGCGGGCTTCGTCGGGAGTAATGGTTGCGCATTTTATACCCACATTGTATTGCTGGATTGCATGTGCAGCATCTACCGTCACCTGATCGTTGGTGGCATCGCGGTTTTCCATTCCTAAATCGTAATATTTAATATCAATATCGAGATAGGGCAGGATGAGTTGTTCTTTGATAAATGACCAGATGA
>JANJXE010000024.1 GCA_024709185.1 Paludibacter sp. | reverse complement strand
CCATATCTTTATCGAGCATTTCCTGTTGGGTGCCGGCCTGGCCAATCTTTATCTTCATGAAGAAGTATCCGTTGTCGGCTTCCTTTCGGATATCTGCTGAACTTACATTGTACGAAATAAGCGGAATGGCAGCCAGTTTGTCGTGTTTTTCCGTAAAAGCAGCTTTGTAGGGCGCTGGTATCAGCTCGTCAAAATCAGTGATAGCGTTTTCGCGGGCATAGAGCACCCACAATGCATTATCGACGGGTACAAGGGCATTGAGCACAAAAGTAAGGCGGAGATTGGGGTTGGCCGTAATTCGCTTGCCATATTCGAAAAGTTCCGGCACAATTTCATCGAGCAGACCAACCGGCGTTTGGAATTTCATTCCTTTAATGATTTGAAGTGCTCTGGCGGTGAGGGCATACATCAATGCATTTCCACCCGATTCGGGATACGAAGAAAAGATGTTGCTATCCGACCACAGTACGCTTTGTATTCCCAAACCGATGCCATACAGTCCTGAATCACTCTGCACCTTTGCAACGGACTGCCATAATTCGGATAAATAGCCGCCTTTGAATCCAAAGGGATGCAGGAGCGGCTCGCGTTCAAATTGTAAATCGGCAGCTGCAATGGTAATCGTTTTCCGGCACGGGTCAAAGGGTATCTTCTTGGGTGTGATGTGCCTGTTTTCGGTAACAGCACTGGTAATTCCTGTTGAAGCCAGGTAGATACCACCTGCCCCGGCTATGCTTTTTTTGAGAAAATCTCTGCGCGATTGTGTGGTCATGATTTCAGATAATATTATTAACATACAAATTAAGCCGGATTGCCTGAAAAATGAAACCTTTTTTGCGCAGTTTCATCCTCATTTAACGCTAATCAGGAGGAGTAAAGGACAAAATGAAACATACTTGTGTTTATTGGCAAATTCAAGGTTTTAATAATCAATGACAGATGAATTTTGAATTTCGTTTTATGAGGATTAAATTACGTTATTTGGATTTAGATTGCTATAAGTTATTTCTTTCTTTATGCTCTCAAACAATCAGCTTATTGAGATGCGAAAAAACGTACAGCTGATTATTGAAAATAAAGGATATAACTAACAGGGCCGATATTTTAATACCAAAATCTAGTATAATGAATTGGAATAGAAACATCCTGATGCGTCTGATTTTCTTCTTTACGATGATCAGTCCTTCTATCATGGCAACTTCCGGGTCTTCTGCAAGCCAGTCGAAAGCCAATCGGTTTTCCAACGACTCGATTAAAGAAACACTGCTGTACCAAACCAGGCCACTTCGTTACCTGACCGAGGCTATCTCTTCGGTCGATGGTGCGGAAATGGAGAATATAGCTGGCTCAAACCGGTTCAACATGTTGGCTGGCCGCCTGACCGGTCTGGCCGTGGTTCAGGAAACCGGCATGCCCGGAATCGAATCCGGCTCTGTGTATTTGCGTGGTGTGAACTCCTTCCACCGGAACAGTATAACGTATATCGTGGATGGATTCCAGACTTCCGACATTCGGATGCTCGATCCCTACGATATTAAATCCATAACAGTATTAAAGGATGCTGCTGCTACCGTATTATACGGTCTGAAATCTACTTCGGGCGTAATTGTTGTTGAAACCCGCAAAGGAGAAAAAGGAAAGCTTAAGGTTGGCTACAACACAGGAACAGCGCTTCAGACTCCTCTTAAACTGCCGAAGTTTGTCAATTCCTACGATTATGCGGTGTTGTACAACGAAGCCATGCTGAACGATAACCCCAATGCAATGGTCTTTTTCCCGGAAGAAGATATACAGGGTTACAAGGACAATAAATCGCCCTATGAATATCCGAATGTAAACTGGGTGGATTTAATGCTAAAGAACAATACTGTACTTACTCGTCACAATGTCAATTTCTCAGGTGGCTCGGAAACGGTTCGGTACTACCTGGCTGGTAGTTATTTCCACAATACAGGGGTGTTTAATACCGATCAGCGCGTCAATACCTACAGTACCAATACCGAAGTGGACGTTTTTAATCTGCACGGTAATGTCGATGTGAATGTGAATAAGAATCTTTCGCTGAGCGCCGATATTAAGTCCAAAAAAGATACCCGCAATATGCCGGGAGGTTTTGCCTCCAACTACGATGAATCGATGCTGTCGGTAATTTACGGAACACCTGCATATGCATTTCAACCGCTTAATTACCTTGGCAAACTGATGGGGACCCAAAACTATACCAACAATCCATATGGACATTTAAATTACCGCGGTTTTACATCGTTGGAAACTAATTATATATCGTCGACTATTCAGTTTAGCTATAAGCTCGACCGTCTGTTACAGGGCTTGTATGTATTTGGGAATATCGGATTCAACAGTTATGCGCAGATTTATACGAGCCGTACCAAAACCTATGCGGTTCATCGAACCAATGCGGCCATGAGCGGATGGTTTATTTCCGGTCTTGATTCCGAAATATCTAATTCAGGAGGATACAATGCGATGAATCGTGATTACAACCAGCTTATTGGTCTCAATTATACAAAAGAATCGGCCTTGGATTATTTCAATGCCCTGCTTTTGGTCGACCGTCAGCAAACGAAAGAATACCGCTATACCAGTCTTACCGACAACTATCAGGGGCTGAAAGGGAAGTTTTCGTACCGTCACCTCAACCGCTATTTACTCGATTTAAGCTTTTCGTACAGTGGAAGCAACCGTTTCCCGACAACGAGCCGCTATGGTTTCTTTCCCGTTGCTGCTGCCGGATGGATACTTTCCGAAGAAGATTTTCTGAAAAGTGATCACCTTAACTTTCTGAAACTCCGCGGCTCGTTTGGGCAGACAGGAAATACGATTAATCCCTACTACGAATACCTTCCTGCCTTTGGTACAGCTTCGGGCGCCTACTTTGGAACTACTCCTACTCAATCCACAGGTATCAGCGAAGCCCGTATTCTGAATACTACCATCACCTGGGAACGTACGCTGAAGTCGAATCTGGGTATCGACTTTGGTTTGTTCGGAAATAAGTTGAGCGGAACAGTAGATTTGTTCGATGAGAAAAACCGCAACATCCTGGTGGCAAATGCTGTCTCGGTGATGTATGGCGACGATTTTTACAATCCTGTAGGAAAGATGAATAACCGGGGCTTTGAAGTAGATTTGCGATGGAATGACAAAGCTGGCGATTTTACCTATTTCGTGGGTTTCAATTATTCGTTTGCCCGCAATACAATAGTTTTTCAGGATGAACAGGATCAGGCCTATCCCTGGATGTACCGCACCGGTCATCCCTATGGGACAAGGTTTGGCTATGTATTCGACCGTTATTTTGTCGAAGAGGATGACTTCAACGCACTTCCCGATCAGAGTTTTCTGGGAACTGTGCAGCCCGGCGATTTGAAGTATAAGGACCTGAACGGGGACAATGTAATTGATGAAAGCGATGTGCAGAATATTGGCAAACCGGCTATTCCCGAAATTGTATATGGAATTCAGGCTGGTTTTAACTGGAAAAACATCGACTTTACGATTTTGTTTCAAGGATTGGGAAATATCGATACCTATCAATCGACAGCGGGTTTGCACTGGGCAATGTACAACGGTCGGGGAAATGCTACAGAAGAACATCTAAACCGTTGGCAACCGGGTTCAGGACAGAATGCCTCTTATCCGCGTCTTTCCTTTACAACCACCAACAATTACGCAACCAGTTCGTATTGGGTGAAAGATGCGTCTTTCCTGCGGTTGAAACACCTTGAACTGGGCTATAACTTCGCTTCAACTGTGTTGCAGTCTGCAGGAATTTCTAAAGCGCGTCTGTTTGTGAATGGTTCCAACTTACTGACCTGGTCGGCGATCACTGCATTCGATCCAGAATCGACTGATACCCGCTATCCGATTACACGGGCAGTAAGTGTGGGTTTAAATATCAACTTTTAATATCCTACGAACATGAAACGAGCAATTATATTTCTGTTTACCGGCTTTATTTTACTGACTTCCTCCTGTGAAGATCAGACCATTAATTCCGTTCCGCTGGATTTGGCCGATGCCAGTGTCGTCTACGGTGACTCACTCAAACTGGTCGATTACATCAATAATTTATACACCTATGTTCCTTCGGGATACGGTCGCTTCAGCAATGCCATGCTGGCCAGTGTAACTGATGAGGCTGTTTTTGCCCCCAAGTCGACCCTTATTTCACGCTGGAATACCGGTGCCTGGGGACCTACGTATCTTCCGGATAATCCTCTTACTAACAATTATCGCGGGATTCACCTGACTCATGTGTACCGCGATCAGATTCATCCGTTTATTTCTGACAAAATTATGAAGGAAAGCGGTCGAAATCAAAGCTATGCACAGGTGCTGTTTATACGTGCATTGTTGAGCTTTGAGCTGCTGAAACGTTTCGGTGGCTATCCCATTCCGCTGAAGTCTATTAGTGTAAATGAAGCCGTAGCGATTCCACGCAGTACCATTGATGAAACCGTGGCCTATATTGAATCACTATGCGATAGTGCGGTGATGCATTTGCCAGTTATTGTTTCCGATGCTAATATCGGAAGAGCGACGAAAGGAGCGGCTCTTGCTCTGAAGTCACGTTTGTACTTGTTTGCTGCCAGTAAATTGTACAACAATCCCGATAGCCCGGATGATACGGTAGAGCACGGGAAATACGATCCGGAAAAATGGGACAAAGCAGCCAGTGCGGCCGCAGAAGTAATTAATCTGAAGAATGGTTCTGTACCTGTATATTCCCTGGGCAACCTGGCGAATAACCAGATTTTCACGACCATTAAAAATACGGAAGTGATATTCAGTAAACTAAGTGCCAACAGCAATGCCCTCGAACAGGTGAATGCACCGGTAGGATTGCAGAACGGTGGAGGAGGCAATTGTCCGACCCTCGACTTAGTGGATGCCTATTATAAACTGGATGGTACCGAATTCGATTGGACCAACACCCGCGATGCCGCGAATCCGTTTCTGAGACGCGATCCACGCCTGGCTATTAATATTCTGTACAATGGAACGGTGTATCTGGATAATCATACTGTTGAGACTTTTACCGGAGGTTCGGATGTTACCGGAAGTGTGAATGCCACCCGGACCGGATTTTACCTGCGTAAATTCATGAATCCTGTTGCTAACTGGTGGGGAACTGCTGCTTCGGGCCCTCATCCCTACGTGATTTTTCGTTATGCCGAGATTTTGTTGAATTATGCTGAGGCTATGAACGAAATGTACGGTCCCGATGCAGATCCAAAATCCTATGGTATGACTGCCCGTCAGGCGATAAAGCTAATCCGTCAGCGGGCTGGTTTGCGCGGCAATCTCGATTTTGCTGATGTCATTCCGGTGGGTGACAAGGATAGAATGCGCACTGCCATCTACAAAGAACGTCAGATTGAGCTGGCCTTCGAAGATCATCGCTATTTCGATTTACGGCGCTGGAAACTGGCCGAAACGGTATTGAACCGCCCGGTGCGTGGTGTGAAAATTACAAATCTTGGGAATTTCACCTACAGCTATGAGATTGTGGAAGTCGAAAATCGTGTTTTTCTGCCTAAGATGTATTACTATCCGTTCCCGCAATCGGAACTCAGCAGAAACAAGATGTTAATTCAAAATAAAGATTGGTAAATCACTAAAGATATGAGAAACACAATAGTAAGTATAGTTCTGTTTATCAGCTCTGTTTCGATTGCGGCACGCGATTATGTGATCTCCGGAACGGTTGTCGATGTGAATAATGAACCACTGATAGCGGTCAGTATAGCCATGGAGGAGAGTCGTACGGTTGGTACACTCACCGATGTGAATGGTTTTTTTACCCTTAAATCGCCGGTGGCAACACCAATGCTGGTATTTTCCTACCTGGGTTTCGAACGTCAGGTGATAAAAGTGAAACAGGGTCAGAGTCAGTTGAAGATTATCATGCTGGAGGATACAAAGCAGCTCGATGAAGTACTCGTGGTGGGTTATGGTACCCAACGTAAGGCCAGTATTGTAGGGGCAATTTCGAATATCAACAACGAACAGCTCAAGGTAGCGACTCCTGCCAACCTTACCAATGCCATCGCTGGTAGAATTGCCGGTGCAGTCGTGCGCCTGGGGGATGGTAATATCGGTGGAGGTACCGACCGTTATTCCAACGACGGTACCCTTTCGGATGCCCAGATTTTTATTCGTGGCAAGGCAACCACCAACTCTGCCAGTCCATTGGTGCTGGTGGATGGTATCGAATCGACTTTTTCGAATATCAACGCCGAGGATATTGCACAGTTTAGTGTGTTGAAAGATGCTTCTGCCACAGCAGTGTACGGTGTGAGGGGTGCTAACGGTGTCATCCTCATTACGACCAAAGAAGGTCAGGTAGGAAAGCCGAAGGTCTCGGTGAAAGCTGAAGTGAGAATGCATCAACCTCTTGCTTTTCCGGAATTTTTGGGTGCCTACGACTATGCAGTGCTTTACAATGAAGCGCTTAAAAATGTAGGTAGTGCACCGAAATACAGCGACTACGACATCGAACGCTGGCGGTTGAACGACGACCCCTACGGTCATCCGAGTGTCGACTGGCGCGATTTGCTGGTGAAAGATCATTTTTACGAACAACAATACTCATTCAACCTGAACGGAGGTACTGAAAAGGTGAAATATTATGTATCTGGTGAATACCTGCATTCGGGAGGACCTTTTGTCGGATTTGACCTCGGAAGTTATACCACAAACTCCTACTACAAACGCTTTAACCTGAGGACTAACTTCGACTTTTCAATTACAAAGTCAACGACGCTGAATGTAAAACTCAGTTCGATTAACGATAAGAAAAA
>JANJXE010000008.1 GCA_024709185.1 Paludibacter sp. | reverse complement strand
TGGTGATGAAGGGAAATGTGAAGTACGAAACCGCTTTCAACAATCGAATGCTGCTGAATAGCGAGTCACTTGTTGCACCCGTAACCGGCGACGGCACCTTTAAACGGGGAACCTACGACATTGCTACCAATGTGTTGGTTCCGGATTTCGTGACCTATGGTGCAGGTGTGATAAAGCTGTCGCTCAGTGCGGTGTACAGTTTTCCACTTCAACTCAAAAACACCCGGCTGGTTGCATTTACAAAAGCATTTGTACAAACCCAACAGGCTGATATCGAAAAAAATTGGAACGCAGCCGGCATTTCCATCGGAATTTATCCGTGATTTATTAAAACAATTCAATGAAGAAAATTTTTATTGTACTTTTCAGCATTCTTATAGCCTCACCGGGAGTTATAACCGGTGCACCCGCTTCGGTGAAAAATCCGGGTACAGCCAAGTCGGACAACACCAAACACACGATACCTGCAATCACCCCGGATTCAATTGGCGAAACCACCCGCAACAAAGAGTTTCAGAAGTTAACCGCCGGCGCAAAGGTGGATAAGGGAATGTTTACCATATATGCATCCCGCAATGGGAATTACTATTTTGAAATTCCTGATTCGTTGCTGAAACGTGATATGCTGTTTGGCTCACGGGTTTCTGCCATCAGCGATAACAGTAAAATTTCGGCCGGACAACGCCGTAGCAATCCGGTTTTAATCCATTTTTCGGTGAGGGATAAAGCACTGTTGATGCACAAACCTACAGGCTCTGCAATTGCCAACCCTTCTGATCCGATTTCGGTATCGCTGGATCGTAACAACCTTACACCGGTAGTGATGAGCTTCGATATTATCGCACGCAATCATTCGAACGATGCTTCACTGGTGGATGTAACCAAGCTCTTCGCATCCGAAATTGAGTTGGTTTTTCCTGCCGGAGCCGGCAATACAGGCAGGCTGGATCCCAAAGCCAGCTATATTGAAAGTATGAAAAGCTTCCCTGGGAATGTAGAGGTGAAATCGCACTACAACTATTCCGGAGGTCGCGAGCCTTTCAGCATCACAATAAATTATTCCTTTATTTTACTCACCCGTGAGCCCATGCGTCCACGCCTCAACGACGAGCGTATTGGCTTTAGTTCCGAAAATAAACGCATTTTTGAATCTGGAAAACCATTTACCGGAGCCCAGTTTATCGATCGCTGGAGGATAGAAGCATCGCCGGAAGATGTAGAAAAACACCGTCGAGGTGAAAAAGTCATTCCTGCTAAACCCATCGTATTTTATGTAGATACTGTTATGCCTGAACAATGGCGCCGGTATGTAAAAATGGGGATAGAAGACTGGAACGCCGCCTTTGAGAAAATCGGATTTATTCACACAATTAAGGCAATAGATTTTCCGCGGGATATGAGTTTTGACCCAGATGATTCGCGCAACAATTGCTTTCGTTATGTAGTATCCACCGATGCTAATGCACAGGGTCCGCAATGGATAGACCCCCGCAGTGGTGAAATTATTCAGGGCGACATCATCTGGTGGCACAATGTGATTGACCTCCTGCAAACCTGGCGATTTGTACAAACAGCCGCTGCCGACCCTGAGGCTCGTAAAAAAAAACTCAGCGACGAAATTCTCGGCGAATCGATACGTTACGCCGTTGCACACGAAATGGGCCATGTGCTTGGACTTCAGCATAATATGAGAGCATCCTATGCTTATCCTACCGATTCGCTGCGCTCAGCAACCTTCACTCAACAGTTTGGTACAACTGCCAGCATCATGGATTATGCCCGCAACAATTATATTGCACAACCCGGCGATAAAGAAAAAGGAGTTCGGATGACACCACCGGTACTTGGACCACACGATTTCTTTTCGATAAAAATTGGCTATCAACCTGTTTACGAAACAGCAACTTACAATGATGAACTTTCTGTGCTAAATCGCTGGTATACTGAAAAAGGAACCGATCCGGTGTATCAATTCGGCTCAACGACCGTATCACCTATAATTCCCGATCCATCGGCACAAGCTGATGCACTGGGCAACGATTTACTGAAATCGGCAGCTTACGGAATTTCGAATCTTAAATATATCACTAATAATCTGGTTGAATGGACACTTGAAGAAGGCGACAACTATGATTTACTACGGAAACGTTTCGATGCCGTTCTGAGATTGCATTCGCGACTCACCACCCTTCCCCTGTCCTACCTCGGAGGTGTTTATACCTTTAATGGTCCACATGGCCAGTACCCACTTCGCGAAAAGCCGGTAGAAAAAAACAAGCAACAGGAAACACTGAAACGTACACTGCAAGCGCTAACCGATTATCAGTGGCTTATGAATCCTGAGCTGAATCGCTATCTCGGAAGTACTACCAGGCAAATTACTGACTGGCAATCATCCATCATCAATCATCTGTTGGGAAATTTCATAACCAGCCGTATTGCTGAAAACAGTCAGTCGCCTGCTACAGACTCCTACAGTCCGCGGGAGTACCTTTCCGATCTGGACAAATTGATTTGGGAAACGACAGTAAAAAGACAAGCCGGTGAGGTGGAACGCCATATCCAACTGGCATATCTGGAACGTCTGTGTGCATTGGTTCGTCCCATTAGCACTACCAGCGATAAGCAGGAAGTTAAATCGGGGAACGAAACCTTTTGGGCCTCAGCAGCAGCAAATCAATTGCTGCAAACCCGTCGAACCGTAGAGCGATTACATCGACGAAATAAATCTCAAAGAGGCGCCTATCAGTTAATGATCAACTTAATCAACAACACTTTGCCCGAAAACAAATCTGTAATTGTAAGCGAAACCACACCTTAGGATTCAAGCAGGGTATGAATCATTCTTTTAAAAAATTAAACAACACGATATGAACAAATGGATTATTGCCGTAGTAGCAACGGTATTTTTTAATGTACAGCTTCATGCCGATGCCGGTATGTGGGTCACTAAAGACATTCTACAAAACATCAGCGATATGCGCAAGGCAGGGTTGAAACTTAGCGCAAAAGACATCTACGACATCAACAAAGCATCGCTGAAAGATGCCGTTGTAGGATTGAGTAACGAAGATTATGATTTTGACAGCTTTGCCTCAGCCAGTTTTATCTCCGACAAGGGACTGGTAATTACCAACTACCATCCGGTAATCGGGCATCTGGAACGCTTTTCAAACGCCGATCGTGATTTTCTGAAATTTGGATACTGGTCGACAAAGCCGGAGGAAGAATCGTACTGCCGGGGCTTGCAGGTAATTCAGCTGGTAAAAATGGAGGATGTCACCGGGGAAGTTCTTAAAGGAACCGAAGGCATGAATGCCGGTGATAAAACCAATAAGATAAATGAAAACGGGCGCTCGTTGGTAGTTCAGAAAACCCGGGGCACCGACACCAAAGGCCGTATCACTTCCTTTATGGGAGGTAACCAGTACATCCTTTCTACATACAAGATTTATAAAGATGTACGGATGGTAGCCGCTCCCCCGATGATTTTAGGAAAATTCGGCGGCGATGCCGACAACTGGGCATGGCCACGTCATACGGCCGACTTTGCCTTGCTGCGGGTATATGTGAACAAGGACAATGCACCTGCCGGTTACAGCAAAGAGAATGTGCCTCTCAGCGGCAATCCCTTTTTAAAAATTTCCATCGCAGGAGTGGAGGCAAACGATTTTGCCATGACCATGGGATATCCCGGTCGCTCAAAACTTTTTATACCATCCTTTGCTGTCCGGTATATGGTAGATACCGAATTGCCGGCCCGACTGAAACTCAGAAATGAGAAGCTGAGGATTATCAACGAAGGTCTGGAGCAACGGCCCGAGATTAAATACCGCTATACTTCCCGGATTAACAGTCTGACAAATAGCTACCTACGATGGAGAGGTGAACTTAGTGGACTAAAAAAAATGGATTTGGTTACACAAAAGATAGCTGAAGAGGCCAAACTAACTGCATGGATAGAAGCAGATCCGAAACGACTGGAAAAATATGGCAAGCTGATGGAAATACAGGCTGACATCTACCAGAAGCTGATTCCTTATAAAATAGCTGATTTGTTCTTCAATGAAGCCGGATTGAACGGTGCCGACGTAGTTCCCTTTTCCGGAAAATTTGAGAAGCTGATACAAATGTTCAATCGTAAGAATATCAATCAGAAAGCAATTGATGATGAGTTGGCAAAGCTTCGTCCGCTGGCAGAACAATTCTACAAAGACTGGGATTACACCATCGATCTGGAGATGTACCGCAACATGTTCTACCTCTATTACGAAAATGTGGGTGATCAGTTTAAGACTGAGGTGATGTACGAAGCGCTGAAAAAATTCAACGGAGATGTGGATGCATACGCACGTTGGGCGTTTGAGAACTCCATAGTG
>JANJXE010000471.1 GCA_024709185.1 Paludibacter sp. | reverse complement strand
TACTATGTTCTTTATGACTCTGTGTAAGCAGACCTGCAAAATTGTACTGGTTGTAAGTAAGGTCGTACCCACCCAAATGGTTTGTACTGCGCGATTGCACCAGTAAAGCCCGATAATCGTAATAAAGTGCGGTTACGGTATTACAACTCTCCACAGTGCATTGTTTTTTTATTTCTACATGCACTTCAACTGTCTAAACGATCAAAAAAACAATGTACTGTGACCGCTCTGCCTATTATCATAAAGCTATAAAAGCCACCGCAAGGCGTTTGAATATAAACACTCACTTGCTGTGGCTTTTTTTGCTTTTTGGGTGATTATTTCTTAATAATTTTCCCAATAAAACATACTTCACTATTTCGAGATAGACGGAAAATATATAGACCACTCGATAATTGACCAACATTTACTGTATTATCCTTTATGTCAATATTCTGTTGTACTATCAATTTCCCATTTAAGTCGAACAATTTAAAAGTGTAATTTGGGTCTGATAATTTTGTTTCTACCTTTAATAATTCAGGAGTTATAAAATATGCAACCGTTTCGTTTGTCTCTATTTGTTCTATTAAGGATGTATTGCATTCATTTTTATTGAAATACCACTCGTTAGTTTTGTAAATAATTTCACCACCTTGTTTTTGATAGTTGATACGAACTCCAAGATCGTAGAGTGATAATGCGTGAAGCGGATATATCATGAATCTATCCAGTGTGCCAATACCTTCAATCCATGTGTCAAAATCCAATTTAATGCGCTTACGTTTTCCCGTGCCAACTTCAATAGTGTCAATTTTTGTCACCTTGAAATAGTGAGTGTCATTATTGTCTGGTGACCGTATGGAATCTCCTACAACTAAACTAAAATTGTAAATTAGCTGTTCTTGATGATTTCCTGAATAAACTGCATATACTTTTTTGTTTTCTTCACGCATAGATGCCAAATAATACAAACCACTTAATGAACAGTCATGTTTGAACAGTTTCTTATATGCAATATCATTAATAATTGTATCGCCGTTGAATTTTAATTGCGAATAATTAAGGTTGTATTCGTTAATATCTACTTTTATTACATCGCAGTAACTCCACACATACCCTTCGTTTACAAGTGGGATGTATTCGTAATTTTGCGTATTTGACAAGAGAAAAGAAAAAAGCAAAATAGTTGTAAGTATTTTAGTTTTCATGTTAAATCTATTTTAAATAATACTTATCAGAATATTAAAAACAAGAAGATTCGTAAATTTCAGTATTTAAGGTCGCTCCCAGTTTTACTTCAAACCCCGGTGATAGCTCAATACTACGGGTAGCCTTGAATGTTAAGTTACTACCAGTTTCTACTATCACGTTACCACTTGGTTGATGGTTTGTAACAGAACTGCCAGATTTTAGTTCTGTTTCAGCAGTTTCTATAATAGTATTATTGTATGTTCTGTTTTGAATATATACTGTACCCAATTCAACTGCTTTTTTAACTGCAGCATAAGCATCTAATCTACCTTTGCCTAATAAACCAATGTATGAGGCATTTTCAGGGAGATTATAGATAGTTGTATCTGCAGAAGAAATGACAATATCTTGAATTTCAGCAGCAGTTAAACAAGGATTTACCGATGCCACTAATGCACAAACCCCAGCAACCATAGGTGCCGAAAAGGAAGTCCCCCACGCACTTGTATAGGTATTATTCAAACTTGGTGATTCTACTCTATATCCTGGGGCGCAAATATCCACTTTGTCATTATGATGAAATGCTGATGAAGGATCGCCAATTGTTGATTCATGGCAATCTTTCCAAAGATGTTTTCCGTATGTTGGAAGTATAGTACCATAATCTGTAGAATGTCCTACGGAAGTCACGCATATCACACTTTCGTATGATGACGGGTAAAGGTAAGCAGTTAGACTATTACAATGTTTTATACCATTTCCAGCACCAAATACCACTATCACGTTATTCACATCTCTAATTTCACTGTACAATGCATCCTCAGTCGCACTATAATTACAGCCTCTATACCAACTACAGTTTATCACTCTAACTCCTGGAATTTGAGACATTTCAAAAATCTCATTATTGTCATTGTATTTAGATGAAAAAACAATTTTTGAATTATAGCCGATTGACGCTAATCCTTTGTTGTTGTTTGTATGTGCCGCAGCACAACCAGAAACAGCAATTCCATGAAAATGAGGATAGGTGCTATTGTGGAGTATTTGTGCAATTTTATTTTCTAAATCTTCATGACTTGGTTCAATATAAGTATCAGTGACCCCTACTAATATGCGAGAGTCACCTTTAGTTATTTCCCATGCTTGTGGAGCTTTTATTAAATCTAAATGATCTTTTGCTGTATTACCAATATACGAATAATCATTAGGTTCATAAAGTAACGGATCTTTAGCACGACAAATTTTCTCAACAAAATTGAAAATATCCGAATGTTTACTAAGCTCTATATCTAAGTTTGGATTTGTTGAACGTATTGTAACAGAATGCTGTAAAAGTTTTGTTTTTGCAGTAGGAAATGATTTATATGCTGCCTTGATTTCTCTATCATAATTTTCAGTGTCTTTTTTCATTATTAGTTTAGACTTCTTTAAAATATGCATTATGGAATCTTTGGAAAAAGAGTTTTTAATATTATTCTCTTTTATATTCATATAGTAACTATACATACCATCTTCATCAGGGTAACAACAATCCTGCGCTTGAATTACAATATCCATCGCAAAAAATAACATAAATAAAATAATGAATCTTTTCATGTGTAAATAATTGTTTTTTAAATGTCACATGGAACTCGCATGTCAGATTTTTCATCGACTTTGGTGATTGCCTGCAATCATGCTCGTTTCATATTAATTTAGTTTTTAGTCAATATCATTCGTTTTGTATCAATCACTTTACCATCGGCTATTAAAGCATACAGATACATTCCTGCATTAAACTCAGAGCCTTGAATTGTTGTAAATCCTTCGCCTCGTTCAGTAATAATATAGTTTTTTAATTGCTCTCCATTCATATCATATACGAAAATATTTGCAGATATGATTGAGTTTGGTAAATAATATCCAATTTTTGTTGAAGCATCGAATGGGTTTGGTGTGTTTTGTTCTAATACAGGATAAGATAAAGTTTTTGTTTCTACAGATGCTGTAATTGCCCCAACTTTCTGGGATGAAGTATTATTACTATTCTCAAGTTTTGATAATCTTGTTTCCAAATCAATAATTTTTTCATTTTGAGTAGCAATTGTAATTTCTTGTTCGTTCAATGCATTTACTAGTAAGGGAATCATACCAATGTAATCAACACCCAAAATACCTGCGCTATCTTTATAAACCAAATCAGGGAATAATTTTTGAACATCTTGAGCTAAAAAACCATAATAAGTTCTTCCATAATTTTTTTTGTTATTTTGTGGCTTAAATATTGATTTCTCTACCCCGCCGATAATGTTTGTGGTGATGTCTTTGGTGTTGTCATCTTCCACACCTCTGAAATTATAGCTTACACTTTTAAGTTTTTTGAGTTTCTCAATACTTTTCTCAATACTATTTATGTTTTTCTTTACTCTTTCATCGGACGTGAAGACAATGCTACCGTTGATTTTTATTTCGTAGTTTGTGCCTAATGTGCCTATTTCTAAAGCACTACCTGGATTGTTATTAAAAATTCCAACATTACCATTTGCTCTAACTGTAAAATTAGCACCATTCATTGATTGTAACGTTAGTAAGCCAGGATTATTTGGTTGTAATGTTGTGAATTTCCCCCAAATCATATCATATCCTGTCGGTATAGACGGATTTGAATAGACAATATCCATCCCGTCTGCAACATTGCTTGTACTACTATAGATAGCAGTCTGATTATTACAAGCTACCCGACCATTTGTAAGTACTTGGAGTTGTGCGTTTACATAAACTGTAGAAAAAATAAAAAAAAATACAATTGTTGTTTTCATAAATACTTTAGTTAAATTATGATTTTTGTTTTTAGCAAATATTTTAGCACTATGTTAGACAAACTGTAGTCATGCTTTCGAAGGGCTGTGCTTCTTTTCCCACAATTTTGTATTTACTTTACTTCAAGACAAAATTGATTTTAATGTAATTAGCTTGTATTCATTCGTATATCTGTTTTTTTTCGGCTTGCTGTCAACTGACTGTATAAAATCTGCCGTTTGTGGAGTTACGTGATTGTATCGTTCTTGTGGTAATACAACCATTTTGTTCAGTGTACACACACATACTAATAGAATAAGTTTTTTCATATACTATCGAAATTTTTCCTAATTTTTTACAACTATCTGTTTTAGAATTTTATCGTCCACAACAATATTGAGTGTGTAAGTGCCGGAGCTCAGGTGTGACATATAGATTTGTGTCTGATAATTGCCTGAAGAGTAATTGAATTGACTTGTTGAACATACAGGAATGCCAATGTTATTGTGTACCGAAAAACGTACAGTTGCTTATTGAGTGAGGGTGAATGTAATCAGTAGGAGGTTTTCGACCGGGTTTGGTAAGAAAGATACCTCGGTAAATATCTCAGAGCCTTCTTCACTTCCTCGCTACCAGGTAAAAGTAAGGTACCTTAGGCATCGGCCACTACCCGTGTGTAACCACTCACATTAAGTTTAATCAGATGGCCATATTCGCCTTCTCCATTAAAAAGACTGAAAAGTGTATCGCCATAATTGAATGGGAATTTCATTCGAAGTTCATGGCTGTTGTACTTCATCATTGTGGTTGTATTCTCGAATCCAGTTGACCAAACGCTGTCACGTTTTTGTGAGTAGTAGTAACGGGTGTGATGCTCCAATCCACAGATTGTATCCATTTGAGTGCTGTTGGGAATGAAATACTTCAGCGAGTAATTATTATTTAGCATAGTAAGCATTCTGAAATCCCAGATAAGGTTACGTCCCGAACTCCCCGGTTCTTTGAATTCGACCTGCTGTTTAAACAGATTGTCGGAAGCACGCAGACTGTTCTGTTTTTGTGTTAGTCTGTTTTGACAATTGATGGATAGAGCTGTTATCCACATGATTAAAATGTATGTCAATTTTTCCATAATTGCATTAGTATATGTTACCCGAACTCATTATTCCGACGAATTTAAATCCATCCTGTCAGTTTTTGTTAACAGGATGGATTTCTCAAGCCAGATGTTCAGAATTCATAGTTGTTGATGGTGTTCTGTGCAAGTAATTCTACCTGCTTTATGCTTAAATAATTAATTTTCCTCCAATCAAAGTCTTTTCTGGTTTATTCCATTGCAAAATTGCGATATTCTTTCGGGATTTTAGGTTAACAGAACGTTATATAACATTGCCGATAACCTAACTGTCTGAATAATTGAAATATAAGTGACGACTGTACGCATGTCTGTTAACGTTCAGCCCGGTTTAGGTTAATTTTTTTGTTCATAGTTGTCGCTCCGTTAACGATAAAGCAAACTTTACCCCGAAAATTTTGTATCATTCGAGAACCTTATAAAAGATTTCTGCACCTACATAGTCGATTCAGATCCCAATAACTATTTCGGGAGGATTTTCGATTAGCTTTAGGAACTCACTAGTGTCCACTAAAAAAATTAAGAGTCAGTTGAGCTGACAAAAGGTCTTTGACATCATTGCTATCCGTATTAAAAAACTGCTCACCAATTGGTGATTTATCTGTTAGTTTCTTTGTCGTAATACACTACTTTTCTAATATCTTCCGGATAATGTTTGGCTATATAAAATCCCGTCAGTTTACCTGTCTGATCACTCATGACCCCGTTTCTTTCGTTGACCGGATTCATTTGAGTATACTGGAACTGGAGATTTTTTTTGGCTCTTATCACAAAATAAGCTGTATGTTTTGTGATGTTGTAGAGTCTTTTATAATCAACATATCCACGATCAAATATGTAATAAGCCTCCGATTCATAGGGAATTACATCCATTGCGTTTACATCATTTACTGGTGCGTTTGTGATGTGAATAAATGCTGGGATCTGAGTAGTGATATCATATAGTGTGTTCAGTTTAATCCCTGCTTTTGTTTTACGAAACTTCGCCCACCAAAATACATTCAGACATAAATCAATGGTAGAAGAATCAAAAGCATACACTTTACCCTTTATTTCAAAATCATCATTTGCCCGACGCTTTCGAGCAATGTTAATCAAATAATAAGCATAGTCCTCAAAGATTCTACTATCACGTTTTTCATTTGCCTTGGAAAGATTACTACGTGTTATATTCTTTCCAAAGCCCAGGTGATAGGTTTTTTACTATGAGCATCTGTGGCTACAATCACATCCCTGAGACTATCCTGGTTTGTAAGTTGACCAAATATCATCACTAAAAGTTGATTCCAACACGTGAAATGTTTAATATACTTATTGCTCCCGTATTTTGCTGCAAAACCGTCAAAAACGCGTTGAGGTAAAAACTCAACCATTTGCGCAAAAACATATTTCCCTGCATTCATTGCCCGAATTTTTAAATTTCGGACAAAATAAAAAAATCAAATCGTCACACAATATATGAGCTCTGAAAATATGGATAGTAAATGGTTTCAAAGAACTGTTAATGGTTTTAAGTGGACACCAGTGCAGCAATTTACAACATAAAAAAAGAGACAAAAAGGAAGAAAATTCCTCTTTGTCTCGTTCGGTAGCGGGAACGAGAGTTGAACTCGTGACCTCCGGGTTATGAATCCGACGCTCTAACCAACTGAGCTATCCCGCCATTCTGCTAAAGCGGTGCAAAGATAGTTATTTTCGGGATTCTGACAAATATTTTTTAAAGAAAATCTTAAAACTGTGGCTTCATTCCCAGGTTGTACATCACAAACGACCATACATCGGTTTGGGCGTCAATGATCTTGCCGGTAGGCTTGCCTGCTCCGTGTCCTGCATTTACGTCGATGCGTATCAGGGTTGGATTGGTGCCGTCGCTGGCCTTTTGCAGGGTAGCGGCAAACTTGAACGAATGGGCCGGTACTACACGGTCGTCGTGGTCACCGGTGGTAACCATAGTCGCGGGATAACGGGTGCCTTCCTTCAGGTTGTGAAGCGGTGAATAGCCTTTCAGGTAATCAAACATTTCCTTGCTTTCTTCAGAGGTGCCATAATCGGTGGCCCAGGCCCAGCCAATGGTGAATTTCTGATACCGCAGCATGTCGAGAACGCCTACTTCGGGAATGGCTACGGCAAACAATTCCGGACGCTGGGTCATGGTGGCACCCACCAGCAGTCCGCCGTTGGAACCTCCGTTGATGGCCAGCTTCTTCGACGAGGTATACTTTTCGGCAATCAGGTATTCGGCTGCAGCAATGAAATCGTCGAACACATTTTGTTTCTGCATCTTCGTGCCGGCTTTGTGCCAGGTCTCGCCGTATTCACCTCCACCCCGCAGGTTGGCAATGGCATACACTCCGCCCTGTTCGAGGAAGGGAATGCGCACGGTGCTGAACGAGGGTAACAGGCTGATGTTAAAGCCTCCGTAACCGTACAGCATCGTCGGGTTCTTGCCGTTTTTCTTCATGCCCTTCTTATAGGTGATGCTCATTGGTACCTTTGTGCCGTCTTTGGAAGTGTAAAAGACCTGCTCACTCACGTAATCTTCGGGATTGAAGGATACTTCCGATTTTCGGAATAGTTCTGCACTGTTTTCAGCCACTTTGTAGCGGTAAATAGTAGGAGGGAAGGTGTAGGATGTGAAGGTGTAAAAGGCTTCGTTGTCGTCCATATCGCCCGAAATACCTACGGTGCCGATGGTGGGAAGTTCCACTTCGTGCAGGGGCTCGCCTTCAGTGCTGTAGGCATACAGGTGGTGCGACGCATCGCGAAGGTACTTGATAAACAAGCGTCCGCCAATGATGGAAGCGGTTTCGAGTACCTTGGTCGATTCAGGAACGATGCTTGTCCAGTTGGCAAGTTGCGGTTGAGCCGGGTCGAATACCATCAGTTGCTGATTGGGTGCCTTGTAGTTGGTGAGCACATACACTTTTCCGTTGTAATGTTCCACTACATTGAAGTCCGATTCGAAGCCCGGAGCTATCAGTACGGGCTTGCTGCCTGCTTTCGTAAGGTCTTTCAGCCAAAGCGAATTGCCTGATGTGGATTCGGTTTCGGAGATAAACAGGTATTTTTCATCATCTGAAACAGCGGCGCTTACATTACGCAGCGGGAAGTCTTTGTTTTCAAAGATGATGGGATCCTGCGCCTGTGCCTGTCCTATCTTGTGATAGAATATCTTGTGGTATTCGTTTTTATTCGAAAATTCTTTTCCGGCTTCGGGTTTGCTGTAGGCTGAATAGTAAAATCCGTCGCCCTGCCAGGCTATTCCCGAGAATTTCACCCATTCAATTTTGTCGCTCAGCAGCTGACGTGTAGCTACTTCCATTACATTAATTTCGTTCCAGTCCGAACCGCTGCGGGCAATGCTGTAGGCCATGTATTTTCCATCTTTCGAGAAGGAAAGGCCCGAAAGCGCTACGGTGCCATCGTCCGACAGTTTATTCGGATCGAGCAAAACCTTAGGCTCGGCAGTAAGCGAATCAAGTTCGTACAATACACTCTGGTTCTGCAAACCATCGTTTTTATAGAAATAATACTTGCCGGCCACCTTGCTGGGCGAACCGTACTTTGGATAATCCATAAGTTCTGTAAGGCGGTTTTTCAACGCTCCGCGAAACGGAATCTGTTCAAGGTAGCCATAGGTTACCAGGTTTTGGGCTTTCACCCAGGCTTCGGTCTCAGCCGAACGGTCGTCTTCGAGCCAACGGTACGGATCAGCTACCACTTCGCCAAAATAAGTGTCGGTTACCGAATCCATGCGGGTTTCGGGGTATTCCACTGTTGGTTTGTTTGCACAACTATACATCAGGGTTGCAATGAATAAAAGGGGTACATACTTCATATTGTTTGTTGTTTAATGATTTCATGTTGATTTCAGCGTGGTTTGCCAACGCCCAGTTCTTCTGCTATGGTGTACATATATTTTTTCGCCGCCTCGTATTCGTTGGGGATGATGCCGTCGAGAATGGCGTCTTTTATACGGGTTTTAATTTCACCAACAGTTGCACAGGCAGGAAGGTCGAAAATCTCCATAATCTCTTTTCCGTCCACCGGAGGTTGAAAGTTGCGCAGGCGGTCTTTTTCTTCCAGCTCTTTTAGTTTTTGTCGTACCAGTTGAAAGTTTGCTTTGTAGCGTCGTACTTTGTCCGGATTTTTGGAAGTGATATCGGCTTCACACAGGGTCATCAGATCCTCAATGTCGTCGCCGGCATCGAACAGCAGCCTGCGAACAGCCGAGTCGGTGACTTCGTCTTCGCTCAGTACAATGGGGCGCATGTGAAGCGTCACCATTTTCTGCACATATTTCATTTTCTCATTCTGCGGGAGCTTCAACTTACGGAAAATCTCCGGAATCATTTTTTCACCTATGAAATTGTGATTGTGGAAGGTCCAGCCCAGTCGCGGGTCGAAGCGCTTTGTACGTGGCTTTCCAATATCGTGGAGCAGGGCCGACCAGCGAAGCCACAAGTTATCGGTATTGGCACAAATGCCATCGAGCACAGCCAGGGTATGGTAAAAATTATCTTTATGACCCACACCATCCTTGGTTTCAGCGCCTTTCAACGCCAGCAGTTCCGGAAATATAAGTTCGAGCAGTCCGGTTTTTTCCAGCAGGATAAACCCCACCGAAGGCTTGGCCGAAAGCATAATCTTATTCAGTTCGTCGGCAATGCGTTCTTTCGAAATGATGGAAATGCGTTCGCGGTTCCGCACAATGGCATCGAAGGTTTCGGTTTCCAGAAAGAAGCGCAACTGGGCCGAAAAACGGATGCCCCGCATCATCCGCAGGGGGTCGTCGGAAAAGGTAATATCGGGATCGCGGGGTGTACGCAGCACGAAATTCTCAAGGTCGTTCATTCCGTTAAACGGATCGACCAGTTCTCCATAGCGTTCCTTATTCAGGCACAGGGCCAGTGCATTAATCGTAAAATCGCGCCGGTTTTGGTCGTCTTCCAGGGTACCATCTTCCACAATGGGCTTGCGCGAATTGCGCAGGTACGATTCCTTTCGGGCACCCACGAATTCAATTTCAAGGTCTTTGTACTTGATTTGGGCAGTTCCGAAATTCTTAAAAACGCTCAGACTGGCCTTTTTGCCCAATCGGGCAGCTACCTGTCCGGCCAGTTCGATGCCCGAACCGACCACTACAATATCGATGTCCTTCGAAGGCCGGTGCAAAAAAATATCGCGTACGAAACCGCCGATAACGTAGCATTCTCTGCCTTGTTCGTCGGCCACTTCCGAAATCAGTTTAAATATGGGTAGTTGTAAATATTGCTCCATAAGCTAATTGACCGTCAAAGATATACTAAACTGCTTAATTTTCAAAGTCGGGTTTACGCTGTTGCAATTCGTATAGAAATACATTCATTATAAACAGAAGAAAATAATAGATAAAATCTTCCACCGGGATGGTGAATAAACGGATGTTGCTGAATTCTGCAGAATTATAGCTCACTACCGGGAAAGAAGTAAGTATTCCATTCACTATGAGCATCGGTATAGTTCCTATCAGGAATGCAATGAAAAAGTGCGTGATATGCTTACGGAACCAACCGTTGAACAACATAAAGGTAAGCATTACAGCATTGAAGATGAAATTCCAGAAAGTGTATTGAAGGTCGCGCCCCAGAATGGCAATCAGAAAAAACAGAGCGGCAACTGACCACATCGTTTTTACTAATCTATCCTGATAATTGAACTTCTTCAGAAAGAATTTTACATTTTCGTAGATGAATAAACTACAGAAGGGTACAATGATGAAAAACAACCATTCTTCGAAGGGGAGGCCGAGCAGCCTGAATCCCAGTGTGTAATTATCACTAAACGACCAAACACCTGTTCGGGTAAACCAAACATCCCAGATAATAAAAAGCGCTGCCGGGATACCGATTGCTACAGGTAGAAATTTCCAGCGGGAAACAAAATGGATTTGTTTTTCGAAGCTAAACAGCACCGGAAACACTACCGATGCCACCATCAACAGTAAGTAGGTACTTTCCTGTATAGTAAAATTCATATCAATATGTAATTAAATTCCAAAGTTAAACAAAAATAAGCGTGCAAAGTTGCAAGAGGATACGATGTACGCAAAATTTAGTATATTTGAACGTTTAATCCTAATAAGTATTAAAATGGGAATTCTGATAGCGTTGTTAATTCTGACCACATGGGTTGGTCATTTATTCTATATTTTGAGCAGTGTGGAGATTGGTTGGTTGAATCCATGGATGTATATTCATATAGTTGTTCAAACCTGGTTGTTTACCGGGCTTTTTATTACGGGACACGATGCCATGCACGGAACTGTTACCCGTATCAAATGGCTGAATAACAGCATTGGATTTTTTGTAACCCTGATGTATGCGGGAATGTGGTATCCGACCCTGGTAAAACAACACCGCAAGCACCATTTATATCCGGCCTCCGAAGGTGATCCGGATTATTGTGTAAGCAGTCAGAACTTTTTTGTATGGTGGTTTTCGTTTATGAAATCGTACATCACCGTGGGGCAGATTGTGTTTATGGCGGTGTTGTTCAATGTGGGGCTGATCTTCTTTTCGGAGCTTCAACTCTTGTTGTTGTGGGTGTTGCCGGCTATTGCTTCAACCTTTCAGCTGTTTTATTTCGGCACCTACCGACCGCATCGCATGCCTCATACCGATGCAATGGATCCTCACCGGGCCCGTTCGCAATCGCGAAATCACCTGTGGGCTTTTCTGAGTTGCTATTTTTTCGGCTATCATTACGAACATCACGAATCGCCACGCACACCATGGTGGAAACTACATTTAATGATAAATGATAAATGATAAATGATTAATGGGTGCGGTTTATCGGGTAAGCATAAACTTAAAGCTGAGTCCGAAGTTGGTGGCGGTAACCGGGAAACTCGACGATATTAAAGGGCGGCTGAGCTGGCGGTCGTAAAACAACTGAATGTTTACTTTCGAACTGAATACATAATCGCCCATAATCTTGAGGGTCACCAACTTGCTGCCACTCGAAGCCTGTGTCAGGTTTTCATCAATTTTCCGCAACAGCGATTTCATATCCTTGTACGATAAGTCGGCGTTCAGCTTCAAATCGTTTTTAATTCTCGATTGTTCGTTGTTTTTCAGCTTGAGGATTACATCAAAATCTTTTAACACATAGCCCAATCCCACCACAAATTCATCGGTCGAAGCATCAATCAACTGTGTGCTGGAAAGGTTGAGCGTGAGGTTGCGCTGCTTTTTATATTCCAGCTTTGCTGTCATACTGTTTTTCAGTGCTGCATTAATCCCGATAAGTGGACTGAATTGTTCGTTGATGGAGACAGATGCAATATCAAATGGAGAGGATGGTATCGGATTGTTGGACTGCACATCGCGTACGTAGCCAAGGTTGCCATTGCTATCCATGGCCACCCAGGTGGAGTAGGAGGTATAGGAACCAATGCTGTAGCGGCTGGTATATCCGTGTGAAATGCTGATGGAACGGAATTTATCCCGTATCCAGGGTATTCGGGAGAGGCCATCGTAGCTCATTCGCCAGTTGGGAAGAATGTTTTTAAGGGAAGGGAAGGGATTGGTTTCCATTCGTGTTGCATCTTTTCCGGAATAAGCTGCTAAAAACGCGGGAATCAATACTTCACTCGAGTTGGGTCCGAACGTGCCCAGGGCAGGATTAAAATCCTTACCGCTGTATTGACTTTCTCCCACGAATCCATAGGTTGGATAACGGGTACCCATGTAGGTCTGGTTTAGACGACTTGCAATAATCTGTCGGTTGGCCAGGAACTGATCGTAAACACCTGATGCATAGTTGTTGTCTGCTGTTCCTATGGGTTGAAAGGCCGTGGCCAGCGCAACGATAGTCATGTTGTAACTTCCGTTGAATGTCGTTGGCATACCTTCGAACATGTACTGAATGGATGTATTGGAAGCTTCGTAGCGCTTTGCATTCAATTCAATTTTTAGTCCGGGGAGTGGTTCCAGACTGGCTTTTAAATCGAAATCGGTGGTTTTGGCAGTGGTGGCGGGATTGATAATCGAGTCGCTCATGTACAGCCATCCGCTGTTGATAGCCTCGGGAATGGTATTGTCATTGTGCATCCCGAATGCAAAGCCAAGCCCGGGTGCCAACAATCCATTGGCATCGGTTTGTTGTCCCAGAAAATCAGGGGTGCGCAGGAATCCGGGTATCACTATGCTGCTGGTTTCGCGGTAGGTTATGGATGCCCGGCGCACCATCATCAGCATGCGCGTTGCTACATCGGTTATTTGTTGCTGCACCGAACGAATATTTGGGTCGAAAGTGGTAAAGGTTACGGATACCGAATCGGCCGCATCCACTCCGGTGATGATGGTTGTGGAAGCATTCAGTTGACGCATTTTGATATTCACCGGTCTGCCTTTGGCGCTGATAGCAACTACCTTAAACGAAGGTGTGTTCAGGTTGTGTTTCACCGTATCCCGTTTCCCTTTTTCGGTGTTTATCACTACATTGAAGGTGCGTGGT
>JANJXE010000470.1 GCA_024709185.1 Paludibacter sp. | reverse complement strand
CAGTCGCCATTGGCAATGATTTGAATTCCGGAACCAATGGTGGAAATATTACAAGTGGCAGTCCATACTTTGGTTGTTTCATTGTAGGTCATAGGGTTAGCTGTCAGGCTCCATCCATTGAAGTCGCCGGTTACACAGAAGGATGTAATTATTGTTTTATTCCAGGTTTTGGTATTCAAATCGGCTTTCACCAGGAAATAACCAGCGGCATCGAACCAGATATTCCATTGTGCAGCAGGATTGTCGCTCAATTTATACAATGAATTCGGTTCAGAACCAAACACAGTACCAGAGCTGTAGGTTGGCTCGGTAGTAAATTTAAAATTATTCCATTGCGCTGCTTTTACAAATCCTTCGTACAAACCATCGTTATTTCGTGCGCAGAGTTTGGTCGTAAAGTTACTCCAGCCACCACTTACATCCCCCGGCATATACAAAAACGAAACTATTCGTGCAATCGAATAAGGTGTAATTTTAATATTCAACACATTAGTATAAGCGGGCATATTACCAAATGCCATAGTTGCTTTTAGACGCACTTTTACAATATGCTCTACATCCCCTTTTAACTTCAACAGATTCAAGCATTTTCTATTCAAAATGGAATCCGAATACGACAATTCGTATTTATTTAAAGCCACCTGTTCTTCAACCGGAGTTGAAAAATCTCCGTTTAATGTATCCATTTGCAGTGTAAATATCACAGGAGTACTTACACCATACACCAGCGTATCCCAGGTAAAAGTGATAGCAGTTCGTGCCCCGGCACCTTCCGCGAGCAAAACAATATTTTCGCTGCTTGCATTGAGTTTAAATTCACCTTCGGCAGGAAGTTTGGCAATGTATTGAATTTCATTGTCGGTACACGAAACAATATTTAAGAGAACCACCAACAGGATTGCGATTCGAACTATCTTATTTTTCATCGGTGTTTATTTTTTTCGTGGAATGAGTTAATAATTTGGAATTTGCGTGAGATTTGGATTGGCTAAAAGATCTGCTGTCGGAATCGGGAAAAGATTGAATTTATCATCTACTGCTCTTCCTTCCAGTGCATTTCCTTTCCAGGCCCATAAATAGTCGGCCGTAGTAAGTTTATTGTGTCGAACAAGGTCGGTACGACGTTGTGCTTCCCAATACATTTCCCGACCTTTTTCGTCGAGAATGAAATTGAGCGTTAACTGACCACTTGTGATATTTCCCAGCGTGCTGGCCGGATTGTTGGCATAAGCCCGCCCACGTAACTTGTTGATATAACTTAGTGCAGTTGACAGATTGCCACCTGTACCTCCACGTAGAACAGCTTCGGCATAAGTCAGGTAAATTTCGGCCAGGCGAAATACCGGAAAATCAACATCTGAGAGATTATTAAACGAATTATTCTGAAATACTGAACTTCCATCCCGGTTTATATTTCGGTATTTATACCCCGAATACCCATCTGTTTTAGAAGTTATATCAGTCACTTTCAATTTCTGACCGGTAGTATAAAACATAGCCCGTTTATCTACCGTAGTATCGGCTGTTGGGAAAAGTGCTGGTAGTTGCTGTGTGAACCGAAAGTTATTCCAGCTTCCGGAAAGACCATTAATACTGGCAGGAACATTAGCCGGGCCCAAAATTAAAAAGTTAGTACCGTACCATGTTTGGTTCGCATTATTGTAATTGAGTGTAAATATAAATTCGTTCGTATTTAAATGATTATCGGCCAACATCAACCAACTGTATTTACTTTCGAGTGAATAGCCTGCAGCAATAATATTGTTACAGTAGGTAATAGCTTGCGTAAAATACTCATTACCTGTATACACTTTTCCGTTTAGATACATACGCGACAGCAATGCCCAGGCAGCAGCTTTATCGGGGCGCCCCCTTTCGTTGGTACGTGCATCGGCTAAATCGGGTTCTATGGCTTTCAGTTCCGATTCGATAAAAGCAAACAGATCTTTGCGCTGAATTTGCTGAGGTGCCGAAAATCCGAGTGATTCTTCTGTTGGGAAGGGTGGATTTCCGTATAAATCCATTAAAACCCAGAAATTATACGCACGTAAAAAGCGAATTTCAGCTCTGAATTGACGAATCTGAGTTGCATCGACTCCTGTAAATCCCCTTGCAGCAATTTGATCATCCGTCGATTCGTTTAAATAATTATTGCAATAAGTAATTGTATTCAAGGCTGTTGAATACACATAATTGATTGCAGGCGCATCGGCGCTCCACGCAAGCTGGTGAAAAACAGCATTTCCTCCATCGTCGTTCCAGGTGCTCACAGCTTCGTCGGTTGTATATTCCTGCATTCCCCAGTAATACCTAAGAAACTGACCATACACAAGGTTTGAGTAGACTGAAACCATCGCTTGTTTATAGCCTTCTACCGAGCTGAATTGCTTATCGGCAGTGATATCGTTGGTTGGCAGCTTTATCAAATCGTCCATACAGGAGCTAAGTCCGATTGAAAGTGTAAGCAGAAATGCCAACCCTTTTTTATTCAGTATATAAATGATATTTTTCATTTTTTCAATGCATTAATATTATTAGAACGTAAGATTTAAACCGAACGCAAAGGTACGTGGCACGGGATAAGCATTCTCTCCACCACTGTTTGATTCAGGGTCGAGACCAGTAAACCGGGTCAGTGTTAGTACATTTTGTACCGATGCATTCACTTTCAGACGAATATTCTGACGTGGAACTATTTTTCCAAAATCATAAGCCAGGTATACATTATCCAGTTTAAGGAACGATGCATTCTGAAGATAATAGTCGCTGTAACCCTGGTATTGATTGGTATACTTAAACATCGAATTGTAATACATGGTACTCAGGTTTTGTGATGTTGACCATCCGGTCAAGGCAATGGTATTATCCAATGGTTTATAAAAAATATAATGTCCCAGGTTGGCATGCAAAGATGTTCCGGCACTCCAGCTTTTGTATTGGAGATTGGTACTGAAACCGAACATGTATTTAGGCAACGACGACTTTCCTGTCACATACCTGTCGTTGGCGTTGGTAAGACCATCGGCGTTTATATCCAGCATTTGATCTTCAATCGGTTTGACTTGTTCGTTGTAAATCTGATGGTAGAGATAAAATGTATTACGGGCCTGACCAACGGTATTCACAAGTATAGCATCACTAAACAAACCTACTCCTTCGTCATTTTCCATGCTTATTTTGGTGATTTTATTTTCATTGTAGGTAGCATTGAAACTTACATCCCAGCTGAAGTCTTTTGTTTCAATGGCTATTGCCTTGATATTAAATTCAATGCCTTTATTAACCATACTGCCTATGTTTTTAATCATGGTGGATCCAAAACTAAGACCGTACGGAATAGTTACGGCATTCAATAAATCCCTTGTATTTTTCTGGTAAATATCCACACTACCTGTAATACGATGATCGAAAAATCCATAGTCAATTCCGATATTCGTAGTGGCTGTTTCTTCCCATTTTAAATCAGGATTGTACACCTGAGGCCAAACCGTTGAATAATTTGTGTTACCTATGCCATACTGAAAATTCAATCC
>JANJXE010000466.1 GCA_024709185.1 Paludibacter sp. | reverse complement strand
CCGTCATTGAGTTATTTCGCTCCGTCATTAAGCTTTCTTAAAACTTCATTCAGCTTTTTTGCTTCGCCATTCAGTTTTCTTGCATCGCTAAGGAGCTTTTTTGGACCGTCACTCAGCTTTTTTGCTCCGTCATTGAGTTATTTCGCTCCGTCATTAAGCTTTCTTAAAACATCACTTAGCTTTCTTTCATCGTCAGTCAGTTATCACCCACCGTCAATGAGTTTTTTTGCATCGTCACTCCGTTATCCATGCGACTGTGCAAAGTATCCCTAACTTACACCACCCCAAACTTCTCCAACGCTTTTCTCACTCCGTCTTCATCCACACTTTCCGTCACATAATCAGCTGCTTCCTTTACCTCAGCAGAAGCATTTCCCATAGCAACACCTACACCTGCGTGACGAAGCATCGCTATATCGTTGCCCCCATCGCCAATCGCCATCGTTTCCGACAACTGTAAACCCTGATGCGCCACAAAGGCATCGATGCCTGCGGCTTTGTCGATGCCCGTTAAGGTGATGTCGGTAAAGGCCGGGTACCAGCGGGTCGACATGCAATGACGAAGCTGTGGCAACAGGGCGGCTTCCTGTTCGGGCGTTATAAGGGGAGTGAGCTGCAGGATGGGCTGCTCAAGGAAAGTGGTTGCCGGCACATCGTCCTGTATATTTTTTACATTCAGCATTTTACGGAAGATGCTGTCGAAGAGCTCATCGGCATTGTGCACCATGATCTCCGTTTTGCTCACCACAATACACGAAAATCCATGCTCATCCGAGAGCGCCAGCACCCGTTTCACATCTTCCTCAGGAATGGGTTTACAAACCACCTCTTCTTTTCCGATAAAACAATAGGCTCCGTTGGACGTAATGTAGCCATCGATAAGATGCTCAATCGCTTGCAGGTTGTTGATGATGGCCAGCGGTCTTCCTGTTGAGATGAAGATGCGTACGCCCCGTGCTTTTGCTTCGGTGAGAGCTGCTATGGTGGAGGAGGGGATGGAGTGAGTCTCGAAACTTACCAGTGTTCCGTCGATGTCTAAAAAAAGTGCTTTTATCAGAACCATTTTTTCCGTTTAAAATAAATAATCATGCCACTAAACAGACTGAGCATCACCAACCAGATAGCCGGATAACCGTATTCCCAGTGCAATTCGGGCATGTGCACGAAGTTCATTCCATAAATGCCGGCGACGAACGTCAGGGGTATAAAGATGGTAGCAACGATAGTCAGGGTTTTCATTACTTCATTCATGCGATGGTTCTGAATCGAGAAGAACAGATTGGTGGCACTTTCAAGTGAAGCAAGTATCATGTCGCTACTGTCAATCAGTGTCAGGCATAAATCCTTAATCTCCAGGAAATATTTTTTATGCCGTTTTTCTATACGGCTGCACTCTCCGCGTTCTACCTGCTGGGCAAATTCCTTAATCGGAAAAATCGATTTCTTAATAAAATGCACAAATTTCTTGTGACTCTCAATGGCTACCAGCACGTCCGGCGAAATGCCATGCTTTGTGTCGGTCAGGTTAATAGCTTCAATATCTTCATCCAAACGACTCAATGTGCGGAAATAATTGTCGAGTATCGACTCGAGCAGCGCATACAACAGATAATCGGCCGGTCGCTGCCGTAATTTTCCATTGTTCGCGCGCAGCCTTATCCGCAGGTGCTCAAAAAAATCGGCCCTGCGCTCCTGAAACGAAACCACATAATCGGCTCCAAATACAAAACTGATTTGTTCGGTAATAAACTTGCCGCTATCTGAGGGCACCATCGACTTCAGGGTAAGAAACGAAAAATCGTCGAACTCCTGAAATTTAGGCCGTTGATTCACATCCAGAATATCCTGAATAACCAAATCGTGTATCCCCTGCTTACGGCAAATGGTAGCCACCAGACCCGAATCGCTGATGCCATGCACGTTCAGCCAGTTGCAATAGCCGTTGCCGGTAAGCACCTCCAGCTCATCAACCCGGGCTTCACTGCGCTCAATACACTCGTCTTTTGTGTAACTAAACAGCTGAATGCCGGTTGTTTCCTGCTTTGTTTTACCGGTAAAGATAAACTCACCCGGGTCCGGCTTCTTGCGGTTAAGCAGCAAGGTCGGATGATACGATAGTGTTATACGTGGAAATACAGGCATTTGAGATTTTTTTTGGTGAACTAAAAAGCCTTCATTTAAGTTGGCACGTTTCGAACTGCAATATTAGTCTTTTTTTAGGGATAATGCTGAAAAAATTTTGCAATGAATTACATTTATTCACAAAACTTTTATATTTTTGTAGTCACTATAAATGATATTCAATCCAGTTTACCTATGAGATCCTTTGCTCTCCTTCTGCTATGTATTCCTGTGCTTTTAACAGCACAAAATGGTGGTTATGCCCTCAGTTTTGATGGAACAAACGATTATGTGACGGTTCCTCATAACACGATATTGGATGTAACAAAGTTTACGGTAGAAATGTGGTTTTATTGGGATAATCCGGCAGCAACAACCGATGTACATTTCTTAATCGGTAAGGGCCTCGAACAGCTTGAAATTCATACCGGCGGTGGTGCTGGTAGTAAGGCCCTGCGGTTTATTCCTACCACGGGTGTTTATCTCGATACCGAAACCAATGTGTTTGAACCAAATACATGGAATCATGTGGCATTTGCCTTTGATCCTTCTATCTCCTACTACAAATGCTATATTAATGGTGCTGAAAAAACGCTGACCAACAGAGGAGCTAACCCTGTATCTACTGCTGTTATCACGACGTCCATTCCACTGAAATTAGGTGTTCGCGATGGTAATTTTTATCCTTTAAAAGGGAGATTGGATGAGGTTCGTCTGTGGAAGTCTATTCGTAGTGAAGCCGAAATCAAAGCGAACATGTTCAGGGAACTGGGTACTGATGCAAATCTTATAGCCAGTTACAAAATGAGCGATGGCAGCGGTACATCCCTTACCGACAACAGTGGTAACAGCAATACCGGAACACTGACAAACGGTCCGGCCTGGAAACTGTCGGGTGCATTCTCCGGACCCCGACAGGCGTTGGAATTTGATGGAAGTAATGAATATATCACTTTTGGATCCAGTTCGAAAATGAATCTAACCACCAGTGTTTCACTGGAGGCCTGGGTAAAACTAAATTCGACGACTACTCAGGATTTTGTTGTTGGAAAAATCGTGCACGGAGGTTCTAATTATGGGTACGGCATGTACATCAACAATGGTAATCTTGGAGGAGAAGCCGGACAGGTTACCTTTATCGCCGGACGCAGTTGGAATTTCTGGCCCAGTGTGAGGTCGAATGCCAGACTGGAGGCTGGAAAATGGTATCATCTTGCTGCTACATTTGATGGCAGATATCTTAAGATTTACATCAATGGTATGCTGGATGCTACCTATGATAATGGTTCAACCTATACCATAGTTGATTCTGGTGATAATCTTAAAATTGGATATTGTTCCAGTTTAGGTAATAACTATTTCAATGGGGCTATGGATGAAATACGGGTTTGGAGTAATGCTATCTCTGCTGATCAAATCCGGGAAAATATGATGCATACTCTGATTGGAAATGAATCAAATTTAGTTGCCTACTTTCGCATGGATGATACCAAAGGTGCAACGCTTCAAGATCAGGATGCTACTCCTAATAATGGCACCCTCACCAATATGGAAGATGCCGACTGGACTGCTTCTTCGGCATTCACCACCTGGCTGGGTGGCGAAGGTACTTCATGGAGCAATGCTGCCAACTGGAGTGCGAATGCTGCTCCGGGTGCTGCCAGCAATGTGGGTATTTATAAATGGCCTGAAGGGAGTGAGGCTTCTACCAGCTCTGCAATCAATGTTGGTTCACTGATGATTGCGCCAACAGCTTCGCCAACGCTGGATGCAGCTATTTCTACAAGCGCTGCCTTCCTGCCTCTGAAATCGGTTAGCCTGAAAGTTGCCACCACAAATACTTTTGGTTCGCTGGTAAACATCAGTAACAATGTGCTGGATATTCCGGCAACAACCAAAGTAACAGTGAGCACCAAACTCGATAATGCCGGAACGCTGCTGCTGCGTGCTACTGATACCTCAGTTACTCAGCTCAAACAGGATGGAACCAGCTATACGCAGTCGGGAACAGTTGTCTTACGCAAAGATTTCAAAGCTTCCAAAGGATGGTATTTCATCAGTTTTCCGTATTCGGTAAGCTTTAGTGCAATAAAACTGGCGGGAACGGAAACAACTGCAACCACAGGAAGTGTGCTCACAGCAACCGAACCTTATGCCGATTTTTATGTGATTGAATACAACGGTCAGCGTCGCGACCAAACGGGTACGGCCAGCGTGAGCAACAGTCCGAACTGGGATGCGGTGACGTCGGGTACGCTTCAGGCCGGAAAAGGCTATGCCATACGTGTGATGAGCGACATCAGCCTCGATTTTAAATCGGCAGCTGCGGCTACAGGCATGTTCGATAGTGGTAACAAAACACTCACTGTCGGAACCTGGGCCACCAATCCGAACCTAAACCATCGCGGTTGGAATCTGGCCGGTATTCCATACTGCTCAGCCTTTGGTCTCGATAACCTGAATCAGGGAGCGTTTTATTATACCTACGATCTGACGCAACAGGATTATGTGGAAGTAGAGAGCGGTGATGCCGCAGTTGTTTATCCATTTGATGCTTTCTTCCTGCAGGCTGGCAGCAGCTCGCTGACCTTTGCCACTGTCGGAAGGGCTCTCAAAGCACCGGTTGCAACCCAATCAACTGTCAGGGAATTCGATCTTCGGCTTACCAACGGTACTTATACTGACAGGGCCCGTATCCGTCTCAATGACGAAGCAAATGCTACCTACGAACTGGATAAAGATGCGATTAAGATGCTGAGTATGAACGATGCGGTTCCTCAGCTCTGGACGGTTGCTATTAGTGTCGATTTGGCAGTCAATTCACTTCCTGCCGATACAAAAGAGTGCCCTGTTGCTCTTAAAATACCTGCACAGGGAAGTTATACTGTCTCGCTTGTTGACAATTCATCGCTGCAGGAAATGACGTCGGTGTGGCTGGTGGATGATGTTACCAATACTATTGTTGATTTAAAATCAGGTGCATATTCATTCGAAAGTGCTGCCGGTGTGCATGCCAATCGCCTTAAGATTAAGCTGCAACCGGGAGCTTATACAGCGACTGCCAATCTCCAAACGGATGAGGTGCGATGGGTGAAAACTGAAGAAGGGATTCAGCTATCTGGACTTGCTACGCCTTCGTCCGTTAGGGTATTCGACCTGTCGGGCAGATTGCTGGCACAGTTTGCCACTATCACTAATCATCAAACACTACTCATTCCCAAAGGCTTGTTCGTGTTGGAAATTCTAAATAAAGAACAACAGCTGCGACTTAAAATAAGCCGGTAAGCATTCAATAGCTTGTAAATTTAATTGAAAAGTGTACAGCTTCATATCTGACAGTGTCCATCTCCGACACTGTCAGTTTTTTTGGAAACGTACCGTAGCAACCATAGCGTTGGAGGAGCCGCTCCAGTTAGTCGATTTAATTCCGAAGTAATTGTAATTCGAATCGTAGCGGGCATAGTACTTTTCTTCGTACTGATTAATCGTTATTTTCGATGGAGCATCCGCCCGGATAACTTCGTAAAGCGGCACTTCACTGTTCGATGGATGTACATTCCGGATCGTCACGTCCAGCTTCTGGTACAGGTTGCGGTACACATACACACAGTTGCCCCCGGCTACCAGGTGCAGCGATACCAGCTGGTTAAATTCGTCAACTGTTCCACTACCTGTTACATCTAAAATCACCGATTTGTAATCGTCGCCACTGCACAGGTATTTCAGTCCCTTGATGGACATAGTGCCAGAGTAAGCTATGGTGAAATTATTTCCCGACCAACTGATGCATTTTTTATTAATCAACGGAATTTCGAGGGTGTAGGTGGCATCGGCATAGTTGCTCACTTCGTTGGGATACTTAGTATTATAGGCCTCTACCGAATGAGATGTTCCGCAGGGAATGACAACACTCAGTCCGGTCATGTCTTTCATGCTGAAACGGTTCTCGGCAGCCGTTATCTTTAGTTGTATATCAGCTGCGTTGTTCAGCGAGCGGTTTACAATCACCAGGTCGATAACGTGAGTGGTGTTGTCGCTGTTTTTGGACATAACATACGACAGTTTCTCTCCCTGAGCGAGAGTGGCAACCTGTACAAGATCCCTGTAAACATTCACGGTTACGTCGTCGGGAATTTTGATACCTTCGAAATTGGTGAGGTAGTTGGTTTCGTTTTCGGTCACAATGATCCGGTACAAACGTCCTGCAAGATAAGTAAGATTAAAATTCTTCTCATGACTTAAATTAGATGCATTGATTCGAATGTCGCTCTCGATACGTTGATTGTTGGCAAAAAGCCGAATGGGTATGGTTTGCTTAAAAGCATCATTAATGTATTGGTTATACTGAAATCCAATGCCGTAACCATTTAGTTTTTCCTTGCAATAGCCATCCACAATAGTCCGGATATTCGAAGTGTTGAAATTTGCTCCACACCGTTTTATCAGTTCCACCATATCCACTTTCGTTCCCTGCTTCAAACTGGATAAATAAGTAAGAAAACCACCTGCCGCATACCATCTGTCATCAAATGAACAATCGTCCCACGATTTATTCAGATTATATCCCACCAGACTGGTGTCGGCATAATCAACTGCTTCAAAAATAGCCCGATTGGGCCATGCCAATCGGTCGCCCTGAGTAGCAGTTGC